>JAIXVH010000161.1 GCA_027483125.1 Acetobacteraceae bacterium
CAGCGGCCGCGTGACAGACATCACCGCCACGGCACCGCCCAGTGTCGCGAGCAGGGCGGCCGCCAACAGGCCCAGCAGCGTTGCCCATTGGGCTGCCACCATCATCTCCGCCGTCTCGGTCTTGGCCTGGTCGGCAATGGCGATCTGTTCGCGTTCGCGCTGCACGAGCCGCGCCACCAGAGCGTTTCCGCGTTCTTCGAGGATGGTCCGGTCGATCTCCGCAATACGGTTCGCCGATTCGCGCCAGCGGACCATCGCCTCGCGGAATGCCGCCAGGCGCACCTGGAATGCTTGGCCGGCCTCGCCGGTCAAGCTGCCGGCCATATCCGACAAGCGGCTGCCTTCGCGCTGCGCGATTTCCAGATCGCGCATGTTCGAGGTATCCAAATGGCGTTCCGCATAGACCCGCATCAGCAGCAGCGAACGCAGCGCCGCCTCGCCTTCGCTCCAGGACGAGAGCGATGCTTCGAGATGCGTCCGCATGGCGGTGCCACCCTGGCGGATCGTCTCGTCACGCAGACGGTTCTGTTCCGTCCGCAGGGTCACGATCTCGCGGAAGGCGTTCCAGTAGGCTTCGATCGTCGCGCGGTCATCGGGGTTTTCTGTCGCGGCCACGGCTGCTTGATAGGCCTGCTCGGCACGCTGGAAGCGCTGCTGGCTATTGCGCGCGATGTATTCGCGGATCGTGACTTTCAATTCGAGATAGCCGCTATGGGCGCGTGCGGCACTCATCCCGACGCGAACAGCATCTGTCGTCCTGGTCTGTTCGGCGGCGATGTCGTTCAGGGTCAGCAGACCCTTTATGCCGATGACCAGCGCGGCCAGTATCGGGATTGCGGTGCCGACGGCGATGCGTAACCCGATAGGCCAGTCCCTGAAGCGTCGCATGTCATTGCTCCATCCTGGTTGATCCGGTCAGTCGCTCCACGACGCGGAGCAGCGTATCGTTGTCGAATGGCTTGGCGAGCGTCGCATCTGCGGTCAGGGAGGCGAGGCGCAGTGCGTCGGTCTCCGACAGGGCGCCGGATCCGCCGGAGATCGCCAGAAGCTTGGGCCGGCGCTCGAAGCGCGTGATGGCCAACAGCACATCGGTGCCGTCCTTCTTGGGCATCAGCATATCGGTGATGATGAGATCGAATTCCGATGCCTTGGCCGCAGCTATGCCAGCCTCACCATCGGATGCCTCGGTCACCTCATGGCCGCCGCGCTTGAGCAGGGCAGCAATGGCGCGCCGCACGGCCGCCATATCGTCGATCAAAAGGATGCGTGCCACGGCGGTTCGATCTCCGAATGTTCGGTGTTTTGCTGCAGCGGAATGCTCAGAATGAATTCTGCGCCCGATCCGGCCCGGTTCTGGACAGCGATGCTGCCGCCCCAGCCGTGGACGATGCCATAGGCTGTGGACAGTCCCAGCCCCGTGCCTTGGCCCGGAGGCTTGGTGGAGAAAAACGGCTCGAAGAGCCGTGAGATGACGTGCAGCGGTACGCCAGGTCCGGTATCGCTGACGGACAGCGACAAGGTGCTGCCTTCAATGAAGGCCGTCACGCGGATGCGGCCTTCGCCATTCATGGCGTCAGAGGCGTTACGGAACAGATTGCCGAACACCTGCAACAAGTCTGCGGAATCGACCGTACAAAGCCGCTCGAGCTCGGCGAGGCCGATGACTTCCAGTGAGACGCCGGCGGGTAGCAGTCTGCTCGCCATTCTGATGGCTTCGCCGAGCCGTTGCGAAATCGGCTCGGGGTGGGTGCTCGCAACGCCGGACCGCGCGAAGCGGAGCACCTTGGCGGTCACGTCGCCCGCTGCTGTCGCGCAATCGACGATGGTGCCCATTTGCTCGGTGAATTCAGCATCGCGCACCTCAGGCGAGGTTGAGAGAAGCTTGCCGTAGATCATGATGGGCTGCAGGAGATTGTTCAATTCGTGCGAGAAACCGGAGGCCAGCCTGCCCAGTGCTTCCATCTTCTCGCGTTCGCGCCGCGTCGCCTCGGTGGCCCGAAATTCGGTGATGTCGCGTTGCACGCCCACATAGGCGTCGATGCCAAGAGCAGGATTGAAGACGGGCGCCAGCTCGAGACGATTCAGGAAGGGCTGTCCTGACCGCCTGTAGTTCATCATCTCGACAGAGATCGGTTCGCGCTTCTCGATCGCAGCGCGCATCTGCGATACGGTGTCACGGTTGGTGCCTTCGCCCTGCAGGAATCTGCAATTTCGGCCGATCACCTCATGGGGACCGTAGCCCGTGGTCTGACAGAATTCCTTGTTGACGAAGATCAGCGGGGCATCCGGCGACGTCATGTCCGATATGGAGATGCAGACGGGGCTCGCATCAACAGCAACACGCAGCATGGCAGCCAACGCGTGTTCCGACATCGCGGACAATGATGCGGCCTTGTTGTCAAAACTGGTGGGCATCCAAGATCCCCTGATCGCTGTCTGACAGTTACGTCTGTCAAGTAAGCGAAATGTGAAGATTGCTGGTGACCTGCGTCGCATTCCGCACCACCTCGGGACTGCCCAGCTCGGTCGTGATCGCGCCCCACTCCCGCGGTACCGGCTGGCCCGGCAACGGAGTGTCCGAGGCCGTTGCGATATGCGCCTCTGCCGACTGGCGGGTCGCGCCGGCGACGAGCGGAAGAGATGCATTGTCTCGCCTGCGAATTCGAGCCCTTCCGTTATCGATCTAGAAACGATTAGGGGCGCCTGATCCGTTTCGGAGGGCTCCATGGCCAGAAATCATATCACTCCAACCGGGCGCGAAAGCCCCTTTGATGTCACGGAAATCATCGTGACCAAGACTGACCTCGAATCGAGGATTACGTACTGCAATGAAGTATTTTTGCGAGTGTCCAAATTGGACGCCACCCAGGCGATCGGACGGCCGCACAATATCATTCGTCATCCTGAAATGCCGAGATCTGTATTCAGGATAATGTGGGAAACGATCCGCGCCCGTGGTGAATTCTTCGGGTACGTCAAAAACATGGCGACCAATGGTGACCATTATTGGGTTTTCGCCCATGTCACCGCATCGCTGGGCCCTGATGGTCAGGTGGTCGGATATCATTCCAATCGGCGCAAGCCGGACCCGGCCCAGGTCTCCCGAATCGAAGCCGTCTACAGACGCCTGCTGTCAGCCGAGGCCAGCCAGGCCGACCGGGACAAGGCCCTGCGGGCCGGCAGTGACACGCTTGCGGCAATCCTCAGCGAAGGGGGCTATAGCTATGAACAATTCGCTTTCTCTGTGTAGGGTGCCGCTGCTGCTTGCAGGCACCATGGTAGCCCTGTTGATGACGGCTACAGCGGCGTCGCTGGACCTTGGCATCGCCGCCATCTGGTCCCTCACGGTGTTGGGCTGCGGCGGCATCGCCATGTCGTTGCTGGCCGTGTGGCATTCGGTGAAGCGCCTCGAATACACCGCCAGGGTGCTGCGATCCGCCGGCGTAGGCGATCTCGAACAACGCGTCCTCAATGTTCATGACCGTGGCGTTGTTGGGGATATCCAGTTTGCCGCCAACCATGCGCTCGACATTGCCGATGCCTTCGTGCGCGAGGCGGGCGGCGCGATGAAGGCCGCAGCCGCGGGCCGCTTCCACCGCAAGGTCCTGTTGCGTGGCCTGCCGGGAGTCTACGCAGAAGCCGCGCGTGCCATCAACGATGCCGGCGCTTCGATGGAGGACAAGTCGGCACGCGTTGTGCAGTTTGCTGACAACTTCGAACGCGATGTGGGCTCCATCGTGAGTGTGGTGTCCGAATCCGCGGTCGCGCTCAGCCACAGCGCGGGCCAACTCTCTTCGGCCGCAGCCGAGGCGAATACGCGCACCTTGGCCGCTTCGGATGCCACCAGCCAAGTCACATCCAACACGCAGACCGTTGCTTCCGCCACCGAGGAATTGGCCGCATCGGTCAATGAGATTGCACGCCAGGTCAGCCAGGCGGCGGTTGTGACGCGTGACGCCGTCACACAGGCCAATGACGCGACAACGGCTGTGGTGACGCTCACCGAGCGTGCCGGGCGCATTGGTCACGTGGTGCAGATCATCTCCGGCATCGCCGGACAAACCAACCTGCTGGCACTGAACGCCACGATCGAAGCGGCACGCGCGGGCGATGCCGGCAAGGGCTTTGCGGTTGTGGCCAGCGAGGTCAAGCAACTGGCCGCACAGACCGCGAAGGCGACAGAGGAGATCGGCCAACTCATCGAGGCGATCCAGGGAGCGACCGAGACGGCAGTCGCCTCTATCCGCGGGATCAGCGGGACGATCCAGCAGATCGACGGTGCAACATCGGCCATCGCCGCGGCGGTTGAGGAGCAGGGTGCCGCCACGCGCGAAATCGCACGCAGTGTCGAGAGCACGGCCAAGGGTGCGGGGGCCGCTGCGGAAGACATCCAGGGCGTTCAGGCGGCAGCAGCACAAACGGGCCAGGCAGCGCAGGCAGTCTCGGCCTCGGCCGAAGGCCTCGCCACGCAATCAGCCTTGCTTAAGGAAAAGGTGGGCATCTTCTTGACCGCAACCCGCGCGGCATAACCACGCGTGCTGAGACGTGGCTTTGCTAGCGCATACCGCGCGCTAGCGCTCGGCATCGGAATGGATGCCGCCCCCCTGGAAGGCTTAGCGCGTCATGATCATTGCTCCGCCACCGCCGAATGAAGAAGCCCGTCTTGCCGCGCTTGACGCATACCAAGTCCTCGACACCGAGGCCGAGGACATCTTCGACGAAATCGTGCGCTTGGCTGCGCGGCTGACCAATAGCCCCATCGCCCTTATCTCGCTGGTTGACCGGGAGCGTCAGTGGTTCAAGTCCCGTCACGGGCTCGACGCCGCCGAGACACCCCGTGAACTGGCATTTTGCGCTCATGCCATCCTGGAGCCGAATGTCCCGATGTCGGTGACGGACGCCTCCAACGATCCGCGCTTCGTTGAGAACCCGCTGGTGACCGGCAGTCCGGATATCCGTGCCTATCTAGGCGTTCCGTTGGTGACCCCGAGCGGTGAGGCGATTGGAACCCTGTGCGTCATCGACCAGGTGCCACGCCAGCACAGCGCCGACGAGATCGAGATTGTCTCCACCTTGGCGCGCGCCGTTGTCACAAATCTGGAGCTGCGGCTTGCCCTGCGCCGTTCGCATGCCAGCGCGCAAATCGATCCGCTCACCGGTCTTCTCAACCGCCGCGCGCTCTCAAGCCGCCTGGTTGAGGCATTCAACCGCAAGCAGCCTGTCGCGGTGATCATGGTCGACCTCGATCACTTCAAGGAGGCCAATGATGCAGCCGGTCACGCAGCCGGCGATGCGATGTTGGTTGTTGCGGCCGAGCGGCTGCTGGCATCCGTGCGGGCGGGCGACGTGGTCGCAAGGCTCGGCGGGGACGAGTTTGCGGTGCTGCTGTTGGGCGTGAACGAAAAGGATCTCGCCGGCCGAATCGCCGCACGAATCAGCGCTTCCTTGCACCAACCCGTACCGTTAGGTGGCCGGTCGCTGCGGCTGGGTGCGACCTTGGGCATCGCCCTGGCCCCGGCCGATACCGAGCAGCCCGAGATGTTGCTGCGCGCGGCGGACGAAGCACTCATGCAAGCCAAACGCGTGCGGCGCGGAGAGGTAGGTTGGGCGAGCCGTGCCGATACCCAGCGCCTGGCCAGAGCCGCTGCTGTGGTTTGCAGCTTCGACGCGGCGTTAGATGAAGACGGCATCTCGGTGCTCGGCGCGGAAGCGTTCCTGCAACCCATTGTCAGCCTCGCCCCCGAACATCTGCAGCGCGGCTGGCGACCATGCCACGTGACAGCGGTTGAGGTTCTGGCGCGCTGGTCGGGTGCATCCGTTGGTGCCGTGCCACCGTCCGAACTGTTTCCCCTATTGGGGCCCGAGCGGTCTGCGATTCTTGGCCGCGCGGTGCGTGCCAAAGCTCTCGTGGCGATCAAGGAACTGCGCGCGCAGGGGCTCACGACCGCACGTCTCGCCATCAATCTGTCACCAGCAGAGGTGGCGCGAAGCTCGATCAGCGAAGAGATTGCCGCAGAGGTGCAGGTTGCGGGCCTCCCCCTGGCGGCGATCGAGTTGGAAATCACGGAGGAGGTCCTGCTCGACCGCGTCAGTGATCGCACCCTCGATGGTCTTGCAGCTCTGCGTGGCCGGGGAGCGCGTCTGGTGCTGGACGACTTCGGCACCGGAAATTCAGGCCTGTCGCAACTCCTGCGGCTGCCGCTGGACGCCATCAAGCTCGATAAGCGCTTCGTGCAAGGCCTCGGGCTCGACACGAAGGCGGAGGAGATCGTCCGAGCGACCGTTTCGCTGGCCCGGGGTCTAGGTCTCGAAGTGGTGGCGGAAGGGGTTGAAACTGAAAGCCAGGCAGAACTCGTCGCCGCCTTGGGCTGTCACACGGCACAAGGGTTTCTGTTTGCCCGACCCATGTCAGCAGAGCAGCTGCGAACCTGGCTGCGCGAGACGCTTGCGCCCATGCATGACGTCGTCATCCCCCTGCGAAACCGACGGATGAGCCGCTGAACCGAGCCGTCGGCCTTCATCTTGGTGATGTTCATCGCGAATCGGCCCAGGCGCGTTCGCCATAAGCCTCAACGCCTCCCCGCATCACTCTTGATTCGCGACAACAAAGCCCCAGCCACAACGCTGGGGCTTTTGGCGTTTTCCACCACACGATCCAAAGCCGCATCCAGTTCCAGGAAGGCCGCAAGATCGCCGCGGACCTCCACTCGAAGCACATCAGCCTCAGGAATGAGGCGCACCTCCTGACCTGCGCCCCAACTCCCCTCAACTCAAAGATGTGTCCGACGTGAGACCACCCGGCTCGACGCCAAGGCGGCGATCACGGCATCTTCCCTTGGCTGAACCCTGCATTTCGGATCGCTGAGCGGCTGTAGAAGCAAAGCGGCGACGGTGCTGATCGACATCACATTGAACGGGGCGCGGGCCCGCGACGCGGTTTACTTTGCTCGATGCGGCGGTCTAGTCGAACAACACGGTGCGGGTGATGGTGCGGAACATCTCAGGCGCGACGTTCGATCTGGCGGCCGTGAAGCTGTCGGTTGGGGTGATGAAGCAGCGGGTGCCTTGAGCGTGGTCGCAACACGCGATTGGTTCCCATCGCGCGCCTCCTTACGAATTCCTTACGCCAAAGGCCCCACTTCCACATCGCCCCGCCACGCCGCCTGAACCCACTCTGCGCATCTGTTCGCGGGGGCACCCATGCTTGATCTCATTCTGCTGGCAACCGGGTTGGCCAGCTTTGCCTTGCTCGGCCTTTACGTCCGAGCCGCTGGGCGCGTGTGACCATGAGCTTCGAACTCTGGCTAGGCGGCACCTTCGCCTTGGGTCTTCTTGTCTACCTCCTCTGGGCCCTGCTGCGGCCGGAAAGCCTCTGACATGACGATCATCGGTTGGGCGCAGATCGCGCTCGTGCTTGGCTGCGCGCTGCTGCTCGCGGTGCCGGTTGGGCGATGGCTTGGCTGCCTGGCGCAGGGGCGCATGGGTGTGCTCGCCGGCATCGATGGTGGCGTGCTGCGGGCGGCCGGCGTGGACCCTGCGCGCGGCCCAGGGGCAGGGCAGAGCTGGCAGGGCTACCTGCTGGCCATGCTGGCGTTCAATGCGGCGGGCTTCCTGCTCCTCTACGGGCAGCTTCGGCTGCAGGGCGTGCTGCCGCTGAACCCGCAGGGCTTTGATGGAATTCCGCCCTACCTGGCTTTCAACACCGCCATCTCCTTCGTGACCAACACGAACTGGCAAGCCTATTCCGGCGAGGCAGCCATGTCGCATCTCAGCCAGATGACGGGCCTTGCCGTACAGAATTTCCTCTCGGCCGGCACTGGCATCGCGCTGGCCTTCGCCGTGACGCGCGCCTTCGCCGCGGGCGGGGTGACGCAGCTTGGGAATTTCTGGGTGGACCTCACGCGCATCACGCTGTGGCTCCTGCTGCCCGGTGCCCTGATCGCC
>JAIXVH010000479.1 GCA_027483125.1 Acetobacteraceae bacterium
CCGGATACCGAGGTGATCTACAAGGTCGACAACGAATACTCGCGCGAGCATGACCGCGTGATCCGATGGGATGACCCGGCATTGGGCATCCCCTGGCCGCTGCCAGCGGGTGGGCCGGTGCTGTCCGACAAGGACCGCGACGCGCCTCTCCTGGCCAAGATCCCGCCGCCCTTCCCGGCATGATGCGTATCCTCTTCACCGGCGCCGCGGGCCAGGTCGGCGGCGCGCTCGCCACTGCCCTGCCCGCGCGGGGGTTCACCGGCCTGCCCACCACGCGCGACAGCCTCGATTTCGACCGGCCCGAGAGCATCGCCCCCGCCTTCCACGCCGCCCGCCCCGATGCCGTGGTCAGCGCCGCCGCCTGGACCGCGGTGGATGCCGCCGAGAGCAACGAAGCCGCCGCCTTCCGCGCCAATGCCGAAGGCCCGGCGCGGCTCGCAGCAGTTTGCGCGGCCGCCGGCATTCCGCTGATCCACATCAGCACCGACTATGTCTTCGCCGGCGACAAGCCCGAACCCTATACGGAAGCCGACCCCACCGGCCCGGTCAGCGCCTATGGCCGCAGCAAGCTCGCCGGCGAATGGGGGGTGCTGGCGGCCAACCCGCGCACGATCGTGCTGCGCACCGCCTGGGTCTATGCCGCCACCGGCAAGAATTTTCTGCGCAGCATGCTCGCACTCGGTGCCACGCGGCCCGAGCTGCGCATCGTCGCCGACCAGCAGGGCAACCCGACCGCCGCGGCCGATCTGGCCGATGCCATTGGCGATGTGCTGCTGCGCCTGCGGGAGGGCTGGCGCGACGAGTATCGCGGCATATTCCACGCCACAGCGCAGGGTGACACGACCTGGCATGGCTTCGCCGCCGCCATTTTCGAGGCCGCCGCCGGCCCGCGCCCAGTGCTGCACCCGATCACCACCGCCGAATACCCCACGCCCGCGCGCCGGCCGGCCAATAGCAGGCTCGATGGCGAGAAGCTGCAACAGGTCTTCGGTGTGCGGCTGCCGCATTGGCGGCAGGGGTTGGCGCGCGTCATGCAGGACGTGACCAGCGCCTGACGCGCGGCGCCGGGCGCCTTATCCGCGCTGCATCGTGCAGGCCGAAGGCTGCTCATCGATAGCGTTGATCGACAGCCCATCCAGCACGGGCGCAACGCCAGCCTCGGGCTGCAGCAATATCCTGACGCGCAAGGCGCCCGCCTCGCTGCCCAGGATGGCCTCGGCCCGACCCGCGCCGGCGGCGAGCCGCTGCTCATGCAGCGCGATACCCTCCGGTTCCGACAGGATGCGCCACAGCCCACCGCCCTGGCCATGGTGCAGCGCAAGCCGCCAGCGCCCCGGCGGCAGGGTGAAGACCCGGCCGGTGTCGAGGCGCTCCGCTCCAGTGCAGACAGATTGGCCGATGGCGAGCGCGTGCTGAACCACCGGGTCCGCCATGGCAACCAGCCGGCCCAGCGGCGACCAGCCCTCCGGATAGAGCCACAGCGACGTCGCGCCACAGGGCAGGATGCGCGCGGGCGTGCCATGGATGCGCTCGATCGCGGCCGGGTCCAGGCCGGTCATCAGGATGAAGCGGTAAGCTGGCGGCGTGCCGCGTGGCGCATGGCGGGCCTGCACCAGGCTGCGCGAATCCTCGATCCAGAGGAAGGGACGGCCCTCGCCGAAATCAAGCGATTCGACCTGCCTTCGCCAGCCGCTCGCGGCGGCCATGGTGCGCGCATGCCAGTATGCGGCAAGGCCCGCGCGCAGGGTGACATCAGGATCGGCGGCGTCCAGGCAGACCAGCTCGGGCGGGCGCCAATGCATCAGCGCGGGCGCGGCCGCGCCACCAGCCAGCGCGGAGATGCCCGCAATGCCCGCCGCTGCCGCCGCCGCGATGCCGGCCATCGCGCGCTGCCATCGGGCGGCGAGCATGCCGGCGAGAAAAATCGCCGGCCACCAGGCGATCGGGTTGGCATAGCGCCAGGTATGCGGCCCGCCATAGAGCAGCGCCGTGATCATGATCGATGCACCACAAGCCGAAGCGGCGACCACCAGGAAGAACCGCAGCGCATCGGGATGCCCGGCCTGCGGCAGCCATGCCGCCGCGCGCCGCGGCCGGAAGAATGCCAGCGCGATGGGCAGGCAAAAGACCAGCATCAATGCTTGTTGCGGCTCGCGCAGCAGGTCGGGCGCGAGGGCGCGCCAGGCCTCCGCCAGCCCTGCGCCACCTCCTGGCAGGGGCGCACGGCCGCTGACCAGGCCCAGCGCGAACCCAGCCCCCGCCCCGAGCACCAGCACCGCGGCCATCCGCCAGGCGACAGGCCGCGGCATGGACCGGCGCAGCACCGCATCCGCCACCGCGATCAGCGCGGGCAAGACGGCATGCGCGACAACAATGGTGTTGGATGCGCTAGCCAGCGCGGTGAGCAGCCCCAGGCCCAGCCAGACGCCCCAGCCGCCTTGCTGCCTGGCGCGCCAGGCCAGGGCCAGCACGGCCAGGCCCGCGATGAAGGCGCCGCTCTGCCAGACCGGCATCATCAGCATGACATGCAGGCTGGCGGGCAGGTCCGCCGGGGCCACGCCGCGCGCCACCAGATAGGCCTGCTGCAACAGCCCCAGCAGCACCAGCGCCGCCAGGATCAGCGCCAGCCAGAGGCCGGACCAGGCCCCGAAGATGGCGCGTCCGATCCAGCCTCCGAGCAGGCTCAGCAGCGCGAAGGCCAGCGCCGCATAACCCCAGAAGCCCAGCCGCCAGCTGCCGGTGATGGCGTCAATCAGGCCGGCGATGGCGAGATCGGGGATGAAGCTCGGCACGCGCGAGGGCTGGAAGCGCCACAGCGCTGAGAGGTCGGCGCGCAGTTCCTCGATCAGCAGCGCGGGGTAGAGGGTGTCAGCATGCAGCGCGAAGCCCAGGAAATGGGCCGAATTCACGGCCGCATAGGACACCGCCAGCCCAAGGGCCAGGATGGCGGCGGTATTCCGCGTGCGAGCCACGCGATGACCGGGCGCAATCACGCGCAGTCAGGCATTTCCGTTCAGATAGGCCATCGCCACCTGCGTGCCGCCCGCCTTGTGCGGCACGCCCGCCGCGGCCAGGCCCATCTCCACGCCCGCGATGGTGCCCACCAGCTGCAGATCACCCAGATCGCCCAGATGGCCGATACGGAACACCCGGTCGTTCAATTGCCCCAGGCCATTGCCCAGCGACATGTTGAACTTCTCCAGGATGGTTGCGCGCAGGGCATTGGCGCTGTGGCCTTCGGGCAGGCGCACAGCCGTCAGCACAGAGGAGTAGTGGAGCGGCTCGGCGCATTGGATTTCCATGCCCCAATGGCGCACCGCGCGGCGCGTGGCCTCGGCGTGGCGGTCATGCCGGGCGAAGACATTCTCCAGCCCTTCCTCGGCCAGCATGTCGAGCGCGGCATCCAGCCCGTAGAGCAGGTTGGTCGCCGGCGTGTAGGGGAAATAGCCGGTCGCGTTGGAGGCGATCATGTGCTTCCAGTCCCAGAAGGAGCGCGGCAGCTTCGCGGTCTCGCTGGCCTTCAGCGCCTTCTCGCTGACGGCGTTGAACGACAGGCCCGGCGGCAGCATCAGGCCCTTCTGGCTGCCCGAGACGGTGACATCCACGCCCCATTCATCATGCCGGTAATCCATGCTGGCCAGGCCCGAGATGGTGTCGACCAGCAGCAGCGCCGGGTGGCCCGCCGCGTCGATCGCAGCCCGCACTTCGCCGATGCGGCTGGTGGCGCCGGTGCTCGTCTCATTGTGCACGACGCAGACCGCCTTGATGGCGTGCGCGGTGTCGGCGCGGAGATATTCCTCGATGGCTGCAGGGTCGGCGCCACGGCGCCAGTCGCCCTTGATGAATTCGGGGCGCAGGCCCAGGCGCTCGGCCATTTCGCGCCACAGCGAGGCGAACCAGCCGGTCTCGCACATCAGCACGCGGTCACCGGGCGAGAGCGTGTTGGCCAGCGCCGCTTCCCAGGCCCCAGTGCCGGAGGCCGGGTAGATCACCACATGGCCTTGCGTCTTGAAGACGAACTTCACCTTCTCCAGCAGTTGCTTGCCGAAGCGGCCGAAATCCGGGCCGCGATGGTCCATGGTCGGGTTGTCCATCGCGCGCAGCACGCGGTCGGGCACATTGGAAGGCCCGGGCAATTGCAGGAAATGCCGGCCGGCGACGTGCTTGGATGCGAAATAGACCATGGGGTGTTTCCTTCGAGCCTGATCCGCGAACTGGACACCGCAGCGGTGAAGCAGCCTCGCATGAATGGCGCCCTTCTGCCCTGCCCGGCCGCCTGCTGCCAATGAGTTCGGCTTCTGCCTGGAATTGGCCACAAGCGCGTGGTTCAAGC
>JAIXVH010000085.1 GCA_027483125.1 Acetobacteraceae bacterium
GCATTTGCGCAATTGATGGGTAGATCAAAACTGCGAGAGACTACTCTTGAACATTGCGGCGTCTCATCGCTCAAATGAATGAGGTGAGCGCTCACGCCGGCGCGACCCGCCGCCACTACAACCGATACTGCGCAGAATCTGTATCAATATTGGTTTTTGGCGACAGAAACTGTCACGTGCCTCGCTCCCACTCAACAAGACTTGTGTCGCAGGAATGCCGGCTGGGGCCTAAATCCGGCTGCGCATGCCTTCTGAAATGTTCTCAGCAACACACAACTCCGCCGGGAGGCCTTGTCGCAATGCTGACAGCACAGATCAGCACCTTACCGGATGCGGCCTTGCATGAGGTTTCGCTATCCCGATTGCAGTCGCTCTCCGCTACGCAGATGTCGCGCCTTGTCTACTGGGCCGCGCAGCGCGACCCGCTGCTGCGGGAACAGATTGCCGCCCTGCTGAAGACCCGCAACGGGCCGGAGGCGATGGAGCAGGGCGAATTCCTGATCGGTTCCAGCCCCGCCATGCTCGAGGTGTTCGATCTGGTGCGCCGGTTCGGCGCGACCTCGGCCCCGGTGCTGATCACCGGCGAGAGCGGCACCGGCAAGGAGTTGGTCGCCCGCGCGCTGCACGAGCGCTCACCGCGCGCGGGCGAACCCTTCGTCGCGATCAACTGTGCCGCATTGCCGCCCTCCCTGGTGGCGGCCGAACTGTTTGGCCATGAGAAGGGCGCCTTCACCGGCGCCATGGCGCGCAGCGCGGGACATCTGGAGATGGCCCATCGCGGCACCCTGTTCCTGGATGAGATCGGCGACCTGCCGATCGAGATGCAGGGCCATCTGCTGCGCTTCCTGCAGGAGGGCACGGTGACGCGGCTGGGCGGGCGGCAGCCATTGCGGGTGGATGCGCGTGTCATCGCGGCCACGAATGTGCCGCTGCGGCCAGCCATGCAGGAGCGCCGCTTCCGCGAGGACCTGTATTATCGCCTGGCGGTGCTGACCATCGCGCTGCCGCCGCTGCGCGCGCGCGGCGGCGACCTGGAGTTGCTGGCCACCTGCCTGTTGCAGCGCATCGGCGCCGAACTCGGCCATGCCGCCCTGCGGCTGGACGAGGATGCGATGGCCGCCCTGCGCGCGCATGCCTGGCCGGGCAATGTGCGCGAACTGATCGCCGTGCTGCGCCGCGCTGCGGTGATGAGCGACGGCATGGTGGTGACGCGCCGTGACCTCGGCCTTCAGCACGCCGCGCCGCCCGCACCGGTGCCGCGCCGCGAACGCCCGCCCGCGCGCTCCGGCGCCGAGCGCAATGCGCTGCTTGAGACGCTGGCGCGACACAACTGGTCGGTCAGCGCGGCGGCACGGGAGGTGGGTGTCTCGCGCATGACGCTGTATCGGATGCTGGAGCGCAACGACATCAAGCTGCGCGAGACCGACCGGTAGCGCCGCATCGCCGCTGCCTCAACACATTGCACGCGCTGGGCAAAGCCCCCATCTTCCCCGTTATCCACATGCGATCTGGGGTATCGCCCGCGGCTTGCCCGCGCCTAGGTTGCATCCTGCCGGGTTGCGTTCCAGCAACCATCACGCCGAACCCTAGGGGAGAGCATCCAGCCCGATGTCCGTTGCCGCTCAACCGCATGCTGGATCGGGCGCGCATGCCTTGCCGGGCGCCGATGCCTTCCGCCTGCGCGCGGGCAATTTCAGCATATTGGTGCTGCGCCTGCTCGATGGCAGGCCCGATGTGGTGCTGCCCGCCCTGGGCGACCAGTTCCGCCGCGCGCCGGGCTTCCTGCGCTTCGCACCGATCGCCATCGGCCTTGATGACCTGAACCTCGCGCCGCATGAGGTGGATTTTCCGCGGCTGATCGCGGGCTTGAAGGGGCTGGACATTATCCCGATGGGCGTGGTCGGCGGCAGCCCGGCGATGCGCCAGGCCGCGACCGCGGCCGGCCTGTCGCAGCTGCGCGCCGCCGGCGGCGAGACCGCGCCCGAGGCCGCGGCACCAGCGCCGGCCATCGCCGCCCCGCCGCCCCCACCGGCCAGGCAGGCCGCCGATTTCCGCGGCGCGGGGCGCAACGCCATGCTGGTGACGCAGCCGGTGCGCAGCGGCAGCCGCATCTATGCCGAGGGGGCAGACCTCATCATCACCAGCACCGTGAATGCGGGTGCCGAGGTGATCGCGGATGGCAATATCCATGTCTATGGCGCGCTGCGCGGGCGCGCCGTGGCGGGTGCCAATGACAACCCCGATGCGCGCGTCTTCGCGCTGCATTTCGACCCTGAACTCATCGCCATCGCTGGGCTTTATGCCGTGCGCGAAGGCCTGGCCGCGGCCCCCATCGGCAAGACGGTGATGGCACGGCTGGACGGTGAATCACTGCGTTTCGAGAAGCTCTGAGAGGCCCGCATGGCAAAGGTCGTCACCATCACTTCGGGCAAGGGGGGCGTGGGCAAGACCACGTCTTCGGCCGCTTTCGCCACCGGCCTCGCGCAGCGCGGCAAGAAAACGGTCGTCATCGATTTCGATGTGGGCCTGCGCAACCTCGACCTGATCATGGGCGTGGAACGGCGCGTGGTGTTCGACATCGTCAACGTCATCCAGGGTGAGGCGAAGCTCAACCAGGCGCTGATCCGCGACAAGCGCGTGGACGGCCTGGCGATCCTTCCCGCCAGCCAGACGCGCGACAAGGATGCGCTGACGCGCGAGGGCGTGGGCGTCATCATCGAGGAGCTGGCGAAGGATTTCGACTACATCGTCTGCGACAGCCCGGCAGGCATCGAGAAGGGCGCGCTGCTGGCGCTGTACTACGCCGATGAGGCGATCGTGGTGACCAACCCGGAAGTGTCGTCGGTGCGCGATTCCGACCGCATTCTGGGCGTCATCCAGTCGCGCTCCAAGCGCGCGGAGGAGAAGCTGGACCCGGTCAAGCAGCATCTGCTGCTCACCCGCTATGATCCGGTGCGCGTCGAGCGCGGCGAGATGCTGAAGCTCGATGACGTGCTGGAGATTCTCGCCATCCCGCTGCTGGGCGTCGTGCCGGAGAGTGAATCCGTTCTCAAGGCCAGCAATTCCGGCAATCCCGTCATCCTGGATGTGGAAAGCAATGCGGGCCTGGCGTACCAAGATGCGGTGGCGCGATTCCTGGGCGAGTCGCGGCCGCACCGCTTCCTGGAAGCGGAGAAGAAGAAGGCGGGCCTGTTCGGCCGTCTATTCGGTGGGAGGGCCGCGTGATGTCCTGGCTGGATATCTTCCGTTCGCGCAAGCGCGCCGAGCCGCCGGTGAGTGCTTCCCTCGCGAAGGACCGGCTGCAGATCATCCTGGCGCATGAGCGCAGCTCCCGCGATGGCGAGGATTTCCTGCCGCGGCTGCAGCAGGAATTGATCGCCGTCGTGGCGCGCTATGTCGCGGTGGATGCGAACAAGGTGCAGGTCAACCTGGAACGCGGCGATGGCATGTCCACGCTGGCGATCGGGGTGGAACTGCCGGGCAATGGCACGGCGCGGCGGGGCGCTGCCGCCTGAACGGACGCGCGGGCGCCCTCAGCGCGCCCGCAGCATCTCCAGCACCGTCACGAAGAAGCCGGCGAAGGCCAGCTGCACGCCCAGGATCATGGCGGTGACCGAGCCTATGGCCAGCCGCATCGGCGCTGATGTCGTGATCGCGCCGAACTGCGCCGAGCCCCAGATCCAGATCGTGGCGGCACCCAGCGCCAGTCCCAGCAGCACCAGCCCACCGCCGATGATCAGCGCCGGTTCCAGCACGCTGTTGCGCGTCATGCGCGCAAGCCATGGGTCGGGCGGGACCACGCCATCGAGTGCGCCATAGATGCGCGTAAACGCCCAGAACTGGATGGCCTGGAAGCCCAGCACCATGGCGCCCGCGGCGTAGAGCAGCGTGTGCACATCGAAGGTAATGCCACCCACCGAGGTCGCGCCCGGCAGCAGCAGCGCCATGCCCAGCGCGCCGAGTGCGAACAGCGCGATGCCCGGCAGCAGGAATAGCCAGCGCGGGCAGAAGGCCAGCAGGAAGCGCAAGTGCCGCCAGCCATCGCGCCATGAGCGCAGATGCGGCGGGCGGGAGCGGCCATCGGGCGACAGCGTGGTCGGCACCTCGATCAGCCGCAGCTTCTGCACGGTGGCCTTCACCACCATCTCGGAGGCGAATTCCATGCCTGGCGAACGCAGGCCAAGGGCCAGGATCGACTCGCGGTCGAAGCCGCGCAGGCCGCAATGGAAATCCCGCACCGGGCTGCCGAAGAAGACGCGCCCGATCGTGGTCAGCACCGGGTTGCCCAGATAGCGGTGCAGTGGCGGCATCGCACCTGGCGCGATCCCGCCCAGGAAGCGGTTGCCCATGACCAGCTGGTGCCCCTCGCGCAGTTTCTCGATGAAGGGGTCGAGCGTGGTGAAATCGTAGCTGTCATCGCTGTCGCCCATGATGACGAAGCGGCCGCGCGCGGCCTCGATGCCGGTGATGAGTGCTGCGCCATAGCCGCGGCGGGGCACATGCACCACGCGCGCGCCGAGGCTGCGCGCGATCTCCTGGCTGCCATCCGTGCTGCCATTGTCGGCGATCAGCACCTCCCCATGCACGCCGCTGCGCGCGAGATAGCCCATGGCTTTCTCGATGCAGATGGCCAGTGTCTCCGCCTCGTTGAGGCAGGGCATCAGGATGGTCAGTTCCAGCGGGGCGGGCGGCGCCTCGGCGGGGCGGTCTTCAAGGACGAGGGACATGGAGCGGCTTATGGCCGTCCAAGATGGCGCAATGAAGGCCGTGGCGTGGTCTATTCCGGCTGCGCGCCCGAAATCCGCACCATTTCCGCCCAGACCGGCGCCTCGCGTGCCAATCGCGTGGCCAGTTCATCCGGGCCGGAGCCGAGCAGCCGCGCCCCCATGCCGATGGCGCGCTGCTGCAGCGCCGTGTCGGCGAAGGCGGCGCGGATTTCGGCCGCCAGGCGCTCGACGACCGGCCGCGGGGTTTCGCGCGGGGCGGCCCAGAGATGCCAGGGCCCGACGGACAGGCCGGCCATGCCGGCCTCGGCCATGGTCGGCACATCCGGCAGCGCGGGCCAGCGCTGGGGCAGGGCGACGGCCAGCGCGCGCACCCCGCCAGACTGGATGACGCCGACATAGGAAGCCAGATTGTCCACCGCGAATTGGATATCGCCCGAGAGCAGAGCCGGGATGGTTTGCGCCGCACCCCGGAAGGCGATGTGCTCGGCACGCAGCCCGGCCTGGGCTGCGAGATAGGCGCCGGAGAGATGGATGGTGGTGCCCACACCCGATGAGCCGTAGCTGACGCCCTGCGGGCGCGCGCGCGCCCAGGCGATGAATTCGGCCAATGTGCGCACCGGCAATTGCGCCGGCACCACGGCCACATTCGGCAGGTCCCACATCTGCGAAATCCAGGCGAAATCGCGCATCGGATCATAAGGCAGGCGGGTGAAGAGATGCGGGTTGATCAGCAGGTTGTGCATGCTGATGGTGCCGACCGTGTAGCCGTCAGGGGTGGCGCGCGCGATCGCCTCGGTGCCGATATTGCCCGAAGCGCCCGAGCGGCTCTCGACAATGAAGGGCTGGCCCAGGCGGTTCTGCAATTGCTCGCAGGCCAGGCGCGTCATGACATCGAGCGAACCGCCGGGCGGGAAGCCGATCAGCACGCGCACCGGGCGGTTGGGCCAAGGGGCTTGCGCAAAGGCGGGGGCGGCCAAAGGCAAGGCGAGCGCGATCCGGCGTGGCAGCATGGCGTTTGTTCTCCCTGGGGCGGGAGGCTACAGCCGCCTTGCGCGGTGCGCGAGAAAAATCACCCCCAGTCGAAGACCCCGCCGCCTTCCTGCACCGCCTGCACGGCGGCGATGCGCAGGCCCAGCGCCGTCTCGGTGCCGCCATTGGCCGCGCCGAAGCCCAGATAGGCGAAGGGCGAGCCGTCGAGGAATTCGCCCGCCAGATCCAGCCCCGCCAGCGCGCCGCGCTGCACGCCGGCCAGCGTGTAGGACAGGCTCTGCGTCTCGGCATCCCAGGTCACGGTCACATCGTGCCAGGCGCCGTCTTCCAGGTTCGGCAGGGCCACGGCCGGTGTGTTCCA
>JAIXVH010000185.1 GCA_027483125.1 Acetobacteraceae bacterium
GGGCGCGGGCGCCGCTGCCGGCCAGGATGGCCGCCAGCTGGGTGCGGCGACGCTGCCGGCGGTCACGCCGAGTGTGGCTCGCAGCGCATTGATCAGCGCCCCCCGCACCTGCCCGGCATCGCGGAAGCGCAGTTCGGTCTTCATCGGGTGGACATTCACATCCACAAGATCGGGCGGGATATCGAGGTATAGGGCGGCGACCGGATGCCGGCCGGCTTCCATCACGTCGCGATAGGCCACGCGCAGGGCCGCCCGCAGCAGCGGGTCGCGCACCGGGCGGCGGTTGACGACCAAGTGCTGTTCGCTTGCGGTGGCGCGGTGGAAGGCGGGCTGGCCGATCAGACCCGCGATGGCTGGCATGCCATCATGCTCGACGGGCAGGGCATGGGCCGCGAAATCCGCACCCAGCACGGCACGGATGCGTGCATCGCGCGCCTGTGATGGCACATCCAGCGCCACGCGCCCATCGGATGAGCAGCGGAACGCCACTTCCGGCCAGGCGAGCGCGAGGCGGCGCAATGCCTCGATCGCGTGTTCGGCTTCCGCCCGCGGCGTGCGCAGGAATTTGCGGCGCGCGGGCGTGGCGAAGAACAGGTCGGCCACTTCCACGCGCGTGCCGGGCGCACCGGAAGCCGGGCGCGGCATGCCGACCCGCCCGCCTTCGACCAAGATGCTGTGCGCATCACCCTGCGCCTGGCGCGATGTGATGGTCAGCCGCGCCACCGCGCCGATGGAGGGCAGTGCCTCGCCCCGAAATCCGAGCGTGGTGATGGCAAACAGCGTGGCTTCATCGGGCAGCTTGGAGGTGGCGTGGCGCTGCACTGCCAAGGCCAGGTCGGCGGCCGACATGCCGATGCCGTCATCCTCCAGGACGATGCGCGTGGTGCCGCCATCCTCGAGCGTGACGTCGACGCGCCGCGCGCCGGCATCCAGTGCGTTCTCGGCCAGTTCCTTCACGACCGCGGCCGGGCGTTCCACCACCTCGCCGGCGGCGATGCGGTTGGCGGTGGTGTCGGGGAGGATGCGAATCGGCGCCATCGCCGCGGAGCCTAGCGGAAAAGCCGGACCGGTTGGCTAACCCTTCCGCGCCTTCGCCAGTTCCGCCCGCAGCTCCTCAACCTCGGCGCGCAGCGCCTCCACCTCATTGCTGCGTGGCTGGAAGGGGTTCATGAAGCCCATGGCGCGTTCCATCACCGCCATGTTGTTGCGGCCCATCTCGGCCAGGTCAAAGGGATTGAAGCCGCCCATCGCCGTCTGCATCTGGGCGCGGAACTTCTCATGCTGGGTCTGGAAGGCGCCCATGGTCACTTCGAGGTAGCGCGGAACCAGACCGCCCATCTGGTCGCCATAGAAGCCGATCAACTGCCGTAGGAAGCTTTCGGGCAGCAGGCTTTTGCCCTTGGCCTCTTCCTCCACAATAATCTGCGTCAGCACGGATCGCGTGATGTCCTCACCGTTTTTCGCGTCATAGACAACGAAGTCGCGGCCATTGCGGATCATCTGCGCGAGATCTTCGAGCGTGACGTAGCTGCTGCTTTCCGTGTTGTAGAGGCGCCGGTTGGCGTATTTCTTGACCACGACAGGCTGTGTCGCGGCGTCGTCAGCGGTGGTTTCCGTCGCGTGCTTGGGTTGCGCCATGCGCCTAGTCCTCGCCTTGATTGGTGGAAATCCTAGCACGTTGCACTGCACCCGTGTCATGCCCCGTCTTTGTGCGGTATGAACGGGCGCGCAAAGAACCATGGGAATGGATGCAAGAACCGCCCGATCTGTCGCAACTGGCCGAGGATTGGATCACCCTCTGGCAGAGCGAGCTTGCAGCGATGGCCGCCGACCCGGAACTGGCGGAGGCCTGGGCGGCCTCCGTCGCGCTGGCGGCCGCCTTCTGGCGCGCGCAAGCGCTGCGCTGGCCGCGCCATGACGCAGCCCATGCTCCGCCGCGGCCCGCGCCCGCTGGCCCTGCACCTGATGGGCAGCGCGATGCGCGCGATGGCGGCGATGACCTGCGCGCCCGCATCACCGAATTGGAGCGCCGCCTGGCCGATCTCGCCGCAGGGGCGCCACGAAGCGGCGCGAATCCGAAACGCGGCCGCCGCCCTCGGCGCCAGCCCTGAGGCGTTTTCGGCGGCCGTCTGGCGGCGTTTGCTGGAACAGGATCGCGCGCTGATCGCGGGCATTGCCGCCTATCGCCGCCACCCGCATGCGCGAAGGCTCGACGACCCGCCTGTGATCTGGCGCGAAGGCCCGGCACGGTTGCTGAGCTTCGCGCCGCGCGGCCGGCCGGTGCTGTTCGTGCCGAGCCTGGTGAACCGCGCCCATGTGCTGGACCTGGACGAAGGCGCGTCCATGCTGCGCTGGCTGGCGACACACGGCGTGCGGCCCTTGCTGCTGGATTGGGGCTGGCCCGGTGCCGCGGAGCGGCGCTTCACGCTGACGGATGTGGTGGCCGGGCGGCTGGAGCGCGCGCTGGCGGCAGTGCCTGGGCGCGTGGCGCTGGCGGGCTATTGCATGGGCGGGTTGCTGGCGCTGGCCGCGGCCCTGCGCCGGCCGGAGAAGGTGCGCGGCCTGGCGCTGCTGGCCACGCCTTGGGATTTCCACGCCGAAGACGCGCGGCGCGCGCAGGGCCTGGCCGCGCTGCTGCCCGGCTTCGAGCCGATGCTGGAGGCACAGGGCGCGCTGTCGGTCGATGCCTTGCAGATGCTGTTCGCGGCGCTGGATCCGTTTTCCATCGCCGAGAAATTCCGCGCCTTCGGCCGGCTGCGCCAGGACAGCCCGCGCGCGCGGCGCTTCGTGGTGCTGGAGGACTGGCTGAATGACGGCGTGCCGCTGGCAGCACCGGTGGCGCGCGAGACGCTCTCGGGCTGGTATGGCCGCAATGATCCGGCGCGCGGCGAATGGCATGTGGCGGGCCTGCCGGTGCGGCCGGAGGCCTGGGCGGGGCCTGCTTTCATTGCGGTACCCAGGCGCGACCGCATAGTGCCGCCGGCCTCTGCGCGCGCGATGGCCGTGATGCCGAAAGCAGTGCTGCATGAGGCAGCGGCCGGGCATATCGGAATGGTGGCGGGGGAGGGCGCGGAGGCGGCCTTGTGGCGGCCTTTGGCGGAGTGGTTGAAGGCGGTCTGAACATGGTTGCACCCCGCCCCGCCCTGCGCGACATTGTACCGCAATAGGGAAAGGCCATCACCATGACCGAGATCGTCATCGCATCCGCCGCGCGCACGCCCGTCGGGTCCTTCAACGGCGCCTTCGCCAGCCTGCCTGCGCACACGCTGGGCCAGGTCGCGATTCAGGCCGCGCTGACCCGCGCGGGCGTGAAGGCCGAAGAGGTGGACGAGGTCATCATGGGCCAGATCCTGGCCGGCGGCGCGGGCCAGAACCCGGCGCGCCAGGCCGCAATCCATGCCGGCATTCCCAATGAGGCGACGGCTTTCGGCATCAACCAGCTTTGCGGCTCGGGCCTGCGTGCGGTGGCGCTGGCGGCGCAGCAGGTGGCCTCGGGCGATGCGACCATCGTGGTCGCCGGCGGTCAGGAAAGCATGACCCAGGCGCCGCATTGCGCGAACCTGCGCGCGGGCCAGAAGATGGGCGGCCTGGAACTGATCGACACCATGCTGAAGGACGGCCTGATGGACGCCTTCAACGGCTACCACATGGGCAATACGGCCGAGAATGTCGCGCAGAAATACCAGATCACGCGGCAGGAACAGGATGAATTCGCCGCCGGTTCGCAGCGCAAGGCGGGTGAGGCGATGGCCGCCGGCCGCTTCAAGGATGAGATCGCGCCGGTCACCGTGAAGGGCCGCAAGGGCGACACGGTGATCTCCGACGATGAATACCCCAACCCCGAAACCCCCGCAGATGTGCTGGCCA
>JAIXVH010000339.1 GCA_027483125.1 Acetobacteraceae bacterium
GCGCATGTGCATGTCATCGCGACCATCGTGAATGTCGCGCAGAACGCCATGCTGCCCGACGCGCTGGTGGCGCATCGCGCCGCGCGGATCATGCAGGGCATGCTGATGCGCGGCTTCACCACGGTGCGCGACCTGGGTGGTGCGACGCTCGGCCTGCGCCTGGCCTGGGAGGAAGGGCTGTTCGAAGGGCCGCGCCTGGTGCTGTGCGGCAAGGCGCTGTCGCAGACCGGCGGGCATGCCGATATCCGCGGCCGCTATGACACGCGCGATGCCGAATGGTTCGCCCCGCGCCTGGGCGCGCTGGGCCGTGTGGTGGATGGCGTGGACGCCGTGCGCCGCGCCTGCCGCGAGGAGATCAAGGCCGGCGCCGACTACATCAAGCTGATGGCGAATGGTGGTGTGGCCTCGCCCACCGACCCGATCGCCTTTCTGGGTTTCTCGCGCGAGGAATTGCTGGCCGCGGTGGAAGAAGCGGAAAGCGCGCAGACCTATGTGGCGGCGCATCTCTACACCGATGCGGCGATCCGCCGCGCGGTGGAATGCGGCGTGCGCAGCCTGGAGCATTGCAACCTGATCACGCCGGAAACTGCTGCGCTGGCCGCCGCGCGCGGCGCCATCGCCTGCCCCACACTGGTGACGTATCAGGCGCTGAAGCAGGAGGGCGCTTCCCTCGGCCTGCCGCCCGAATCCGTCGCCAAGATCGATGATGTGCGGCTTGCCGGCCTGCGCAGCCTGGAGATCATGCGCGATGCCGGCCTGACCATGGCCTTCGGCACCGACCTGCTGGGCGACATGCATCGCCGCCAGTCCGAGGAATTCACCATCCGCGCCGAAGTGCTGGATGCGATGGAGGTCATCCGTTCCACCACCTGCCACGCGGCGAAGCTGCTGCGCATGGAAGGGCGCATCGGCGCCATCACGCCCGGCGCCTATGCCGACCTGATCATCCCCGATGCCGACCCGCTGCGCGACATGGCCAGCCTGACCCGCGAGATCGGCTTCGTGATGCAGGGCGGGCGGGTGGTGAAGGATGCGCGGGCCGGCTAGACAGCGCGCATGAAAATCGCAATCGGCGCCGATCATGGCGGTGTGGAACTCAAGAGTGCTTTGGTGGCCGCGATGCGCGCCCAGGGCCATGACGTGACCGA
The DNA here is from genome assembly GCA_027483125.1 of Acetobacteraceae bacterium. GTDB lineage: Bacteria > Pseudomonadota > Alphaproteobacteria > Acetobacterales > Acetobacteraceae > Rhodovarius. The sequence goes on from JAIXVH010000339.1 coordinate 1,149, forward strand.
CCATGGCACCGACGGCACCGCCAGCGTGGACTATCCGGATTTCGCAGCCCCCGTGACGGCTGCGGTGCGGGCCGGCGCCGATTTCGGCGTGCTGGTCTGTGGCAGTGGCATCGGCATGTGCATGGCCGCGAACCGCGTGCCCGGCATTCGCGCCGCCGTGCTGCACAATGCCACCGAGGCGCGGCTGACGCGCGCGCATAACAACGCCAACATCGCCTGCTTCGGCGGTCGCACCACCGGGGTGGAAGTGGCGCTGGACGCGCTGGCCTCCTTCCTGGCCACACCCTTCGAGGGCGGCCGCCACGAACGCCGCATCGCCAAGCTGGACACGCCGTAACCCGCACGCATATCCCAGGCGCGCGCATCCGTGGTAAGCGCCGCGCAAAGCTTGAAGGCAGACCCATGAACGAGACCTCCGCCCGTTTTGTTCCGCAGCGATTCTTCCAGGCCGGCGTGGCCGAGACCGACCCGGAACTCGCGGCCGCCATCGGCCATGAGCTGGTGCGCCAGCAGGATGGCATCGAACTGATCGCGAGCGAGAACATCGTCTCCCGCGCAGTGCTGGAAGCCCAAGGGTCGGTGCTGACCAACAAATACGCCGAAGGTTATGCCGGGCGCCGCTATTACGGCGGCTGCGAATTCGTCGATGTGGCGGAGACGCTGGCGATCGAGCGCGCGAAGGAATTGTTCGGCTGCTTCTTCGCCAATGTGCAGCCGCATTCGGGCGCGTCGGCGAATATCGCCGTGTTCTTTGCGCTGCTGCAGCCCGGCGACCAGTTCCTGGCGATGGACCTGGCCGCGGGCGGCCACCTGACCCATGGCGCGCCGGTGAACTACAGCGGCAAATGGTTCCGCCCGATCAGCTATGGCGTGCGCCCCGATGACGGGCTGCTGGATTACGAGACGATGGAGAAGCTGGCGCGCGAACACCGCCCGAAGCTGATCATCGCCGGCGGCTCGGCCTATTCGCGGCAGATTGATTTCGCCCGCTTCCGCGCCGTGGCCGATGAGATCGGCGCCTATCTGATGGTGGACATGGCGCATTATGCGGGCCTGGTCGCGGCCGGCGCCTACCCATCGCCGGTGCCGCATGCGCATGTGACCACCACGACCACGCACAAGACCCTTCGCGGGCCGCGTGGTGGCCTGGTGCTGACCAATGACGAGGCGATCGCGAAGAAGATCAATTCCGCGATGTTCCCGGGCCTGCAGGGTGGGCCGCTGATGCATGTCATCGCGGCCAAGGCGGTGGCCTTTGGTGAGGCGCTGCGACCCGAATTCCGCGCCTATGCGCGGCAGGTGGTGAGCAATGCGCGCGCGCTGGCGGATGAGCTGTCGCAGCAGGGTCTGGCCATCGTCTCCGGCGGCACCGACAGCCATCTGATGCTGGTGGATCTGCGGCCCAAGCGCGTGACCGGCAAGGTGGCCGAAGCCATGCTCGGCCGCGCCCATCTGACCTGCAACAAGAACGCGATTCCCTTCGACCCTGAGAAGCCGATGGTCACCTCCGGCGTGCGTCTCGGCACGCCGGCCGGCACCACGCGCGGCTTCACCGAAGTGGAGTTCCGCCAGGTCGGCCGCTGGATCGGCCGCTTGCTGGACGCCAACAGCGCCGAGGGCAATGCCGCGACCGAAGCCGCGGTGGCCGAGGAAGTGAAGGCGCTTTGCCGCCGCTTCCCTATCTACTGAACACGCGATGCGCTGCCCCTATTGCGGCCATGCCGAAACGCAGGTGAAGGACAGCCGCCCGGCCGAGGACGCCGCGGCCATCCGTCGCCGGCGTTTCTGCCCCAGCTGCGGCGCGCGCTTCACCACCTTCGAACGCGTGCAGCTGCGCGACATCACCATCGTGAAATCCGACGGGCAGCGCGAGCCTTTCGAGCGCGAGAAGCTCTCGCGCTCGCTGCGCATCGCCATGCGCAAGCGCCCCTTCGACGAAGACCGCATCGAGCGCATCATCAACGGCATCCAGCGCCGGCTGGAGACGGAAGCCGATGCCGAAGTGCCCTCGCGCCGCGTCGGCGAGATCGTGATGGAGACGCTGCGCGACATCGACCAGGTGGCCTATGTGCGCTTCGCCTCGGTCTATCGGAACTTCAACGAAGCCAAGGATTTCCAGGCTTTCCTGGGCGACCTCGACAAGACTTGAAGCTCACTCCCGCACCGTGATGCGACCGGCATTCTGCCGCGCGTGGAAGGCTGGGCGGTACATGTCATCCAGCGACGCGCCGGGCAGTTCATAGCTGCCAGGGATCGTCGCGCGGATGCGCCAGGCCAGGCGGAAGGCGGGTTCCTGGCGTGTCAATGACAGCGCGGCCGCAATACGGTCATCCAGCGCAGGTGTGGCGACAGGATCGCTCAGCGTGCCGAGCCACGGCATGCCCGCGACATCGCCCGCGGGCAGCCGCGCCACCACTTCCCAACCCGCCGGCAGCCCCTGTTGCAGCATGGCATCGTGCTGCTGGCCGCTCTCCGCCGCACCTTCCAGCAGCACCACGAATTGCGTGCCGCTGCGCAGCGTGTCCAGGTTCAGCGGCTGCCCGTTCATGGCGAAGAAGCGCCGCGCGATGCGCATGTTGCTGCGCCCCGCCGGCAGCGCCTGCGCCGGCGTGCCGGTGATGGAGATGCTGGCGTAGAACGGCGCATCGCCGGTGTTGCGGACCGTGGTCGCGCCCGTCACTGACGTCACGATCATGGGTGCGGCAGCCACTGCCGTGCCGTTCAGCGTGGCGTTCACCGGCCGCCCGTCGCGGCCCAGCGCCTGGGCCGCCAACAGCGCCCAGCCCTGTTCCTGCGTATTGGCCAGGGCCGGCGTCAGTTCCGGCCCGGGCAGCCGCCCGCGTGCCTCGTTCATGCGCGCCGGCAACACGCCGGATTCGGCCAGCAGCACAGCCACGGCCATCGCATCGCGCGCGGCGGTGCCGTAATCCGCCAGCCAGAAATTCCGCGCCGGCGCCGCCAGGGCCGCGCCGAAAGCGACCTCCGCCCGCGCCACGTCGCCGCCGCGCGCGAAGGCCGCGCCCAGCTGCGCGCGCGCCAGCGGTGTGGGCAGGCGATCCAGCTGTTCCAGCAGGCGGCGCGCGGCGCCGAGCCGCACTCTCCCGCCCAGCGCCAGGGCATGCACGCGCGCGGCCTGGGCCGCGAAGCCGGCGGGGTTGTCCTCGGCGGCGTCTTCCAGCGCTTCTTCCAGATGTTGCAGCGCGGCGTTCAGCGCCGCGTCGGGCACGGTGGCGCCGGCGCTGCGGGCGCGGATCAGCGCCTCGGTCGCGTAGGCTGAAAGCCACTGCATCGCCTCGCCCTGCGCCGACCACAGCGCGAAGCCGCCATCGAAACGCTGGCGATTCAGCACCGAGTTCACCGCCTGTTGCAGGCGCGCCGCGCGGTCCTCGCCCGCCCAGCCCTGCACGCTGGAAAGCCCCAGCACGCGCGAGGAAGCCTGTTCCGTGCAGTCGAGCGGAAACGCCTCCAGCGCGTGCAGCATGCCGGGCACATCGTAGCGCACCGGCCCGCCCAGGCGCGCGGTGGCGCGCCAGCCGGCCATGAAGCGATCGGCCGGCAGGGGCAGGGCGCGTTCGGCGCCCGCGGGCACTTCGATCACCGCCACTTCGGTCGTGATGGCGCGTGGCGAGCGGATGGTGATCTCGCTCTCGCGCGCCACCGAAAAGCCCTGCGGCCCGGTGGCCGAAAGGCGCAGCACCGCCTGGCCGGGCGCGGTGGCGCGCAGCACCGTCGCACCCTGTATGCGCTGGCCGGTGGCGAGCGTGCCGCCAACCTCCGCCGGGCCCGCGATCGCCAGCCCGCCTACGGTCGAAAGCCGCGCGGCAACCGGCCCTGCGGCCAGGTCCAGATTGTGCAGCACGACCGGCACCCGCGCCTCATCGCCGGGGGCGAGGAATCGCGGCAGCACGGCCTCGGCGACCAGCGGGTCGCGCACGGTCAGCGGGCGTGATGCGGCGCCGATGCGCGCGCCGTCCCAGGCCACCGCCATCAGGCGCAATTCGCCGGCGAAATCCGGCACCTCCAGCGGCACCTGCGCGATGCCATCGGCGCCCACCGCGACCACGCCCGAGAACAGCGCGACATTGCGTTGCGGGATGTTCAGCGCGCCCAGATCACCCAGTTCATCGCCACCCTGGCGCAGTGTCGCGGCCTCGCCATCGGTGGGCGGGATCAGCCGGCCGTAATCGTCGCGGATATCGACGCCGAGGCGCCGCCGGCCGGTGAAATGCGCGAGCGGATCGGGGCTCGCGAAACGTGTCAGCCGCAGGATGCCCTCATCCACCGCGGCCAGCGTGACATGCGCGGATGCACCGCCGGTGACGCGCACCGGCACCATCACGCGCTGGCGCGGCAGGATGCGTGTCTCGCCCTCGATCGCCACCGTCAGCGCGCGCGATGCGGGGTCGATCTGCAACCATGCGAGGCCGAGCGCACGCGCGGGTTGCCCCTGCGCCGCCTGGCCCGGCCTGAACATCGTGACGGCAACATGCGCGCCCGCACCCCAGCCGGCCTCGATGGGCAGGGTGACTTCGGCGCCACCGGCCGGCACCGCGACCTCGCGCACCGACAGCAGGCGGTCGGTCAGCACCGCGATGCTGGCCACGCCCGCGAAGGGCGGCGTGATGCGGATGCGCGCCGTGTCGCCGGGCGCGTATTGCGCGCGGTCGGCCGCGACATCCACCTTGTCCGGTGTCTCGACCGCTTCACTGACGGCCCAGCCGCTGCGGAAGCGCAGCGAGGAGATCGCAAGCCCGTTCGCTTCCTGCACCTCCAGCCGGTAGCGGCCGAAGGGCAGGCTGCGCGCGAGCCGCGCGGGGGCGGCCGCATTGGTCTCGATCGCGCCGGCTTCCACCGGCTCGCTGCGCCAGGTGACGCCGTAGCGCGGGATGCCGGAGGTCAGGATGATGCGCCATTCCGGCACCTCCCGCACCAGGCGCCAGCGCAGTGCGACCGCCTCGGCGGCGGCGGTTGCGTTGATGGCGATGATCTCGAAGGCCGCTTCCTGGCCTTCATTGACGGCGCCGTCCTCGAAGGCGGGGCGGATGCCGATATGGCGCGGCGCATTCTGCACCCGCAGCGTGGTATCGGCGCGGCTCGCCCGCCCGCCCGGCTCCTCGACGCTGAGCACGACGCGCGCGGACATCGGCCGCGTCGTGTCGGGCAGGCGCGGGATTTCGATGCGCAGCGTGGCGCGGCCCTGCGCATCGGTCGCGGGCATTTCCGCGGTCGCCAGGGGTGGTTCGAAGATCTCGTCGATCACGCCGAATTCGAAGCGCGGCCATTGCGCGAAGGGGCTGCGGGCTGCGGTGAAGGTGATCTCGGCGGTGCCGGCCAGGCCCTCGGCCGGCGCGTCATACAGGAAGCGCGCGTTGACCGGGATGTCGAGCGGCTGGCCCGCGACCAGCGGCCCTGCCTCGCCCAACGTCACTTCCATGCGCTCCGGCACGAAGGCATCGACGCGGAATTCCTGCACCGCGACGGGCGGCATGGCGGGGTCGGTCAGCGCCTCGATCTTCCACATGCCGGCGGCGGCGCCGCGCGGCAGCGCCACTGGCCACAGCATGGCCGCACCGGTCAGGCGCGGCGGCGTGGCCTCGGCCGCGATCTGGCCGTTCGGGCGGCGCAGGCGCAGGCGCAAGGGCAGGTCGAGCGGCGCGCCGGCGGCATCGCGCAGCAGCAGGCTCGCATGCACCGTCTCGCCCGGGCGATAGATGCCGCGGTCAAGCCAGATGAAGGCATCCGCCGGGCCTGGATGCGGCCGGCCCGAGGCGCCGCGATCAGACAGGTCGAAGGCCGCGGCCTCCAGGTCCAGCGCCATGAAATCGTCATCGGTGCTGGCATGCAGCGCGACGGGCGCGATCGGGCCCTGGCCGCGCATCAGCGGCGCCGCGAATCGCACGACGCCATCGGCATCGCTGACCGCCTCGCCGAGCACTTCATTGTTGCGCGCGATCAGCGCCACGCGCGCGCCGGGCAGCACCCGGCCGGTCGACAGGCCGCGCAGCTGCGCGGCCAGCCCCGCCTGGCTGCGCCACGCCGTCATGCCCAGATCGGTGACGAACACCGGCAGCGCCGCGGTGATCTCGCGCGATGCCGCGCCATCGCCCGGCCGCACCACCAGAATGTACATGCCAGGCCCCGCGCCGCGCAGCGCATCGGGCAGCGGCAAGGCGCTGCGCTGCGTCGCATTGGCGACCAGCGGCGGCAATTCGGCGCGGCCTTCCCATAGCAGGCGGCCGTGATTCTCCGCGAGATACTCGGAGCTGTATTCGTCGAGGTCGGTGATGCGCGAACCGTTGCTCAACGCCGGCACCAGGCCGCGCTCGGGCACGCGCAGCAGTTGCATCCGCAGCGTCGAGACATTGACCGTTGCGACGCTGACGCGCGCCTGCTGCCCGCGCGGCAGGATGAAGCGCGAATTGTCGAACAGGATGCGCGGTGCGCGATTGGGCATCGCGACATTGATCGGCGTGTCGCGCAGCAGGCGCAGGTTGTCCTCTCCGGGCAGGCCGCTGCGCAAGACCAGTCGCGTGGTGCGGCCATGCGGCAGGCCGGCGATGCACAGGTTGCGCCCTTCGCGCGTGACGGAAAGGCCCGGAATTGCTGGTTCCGCGCGCACCCAATCGGCCGGTTGCCAGTCGCCGCGCGTGGCCACGCTGAAGGTGAAGCCGATGCAGGCCGAGGGCGGGCTTGCTTCGGCATTGGAGGTGATGCGCGCCACCAGCAGGCCCGCGGCGCGCCGCGCATCGGCCAGCATGGCACGGAAACGTTGGTCCTGCGGGGCGCGCGCCACCACGGCTTCCAGCACCTGGAGCTGCTGCGGCAGACGGTCGAGCCGTTGCAGCGCCTGCGCCATCAGCAGCAGCGAGGGAATTTCCGGCGCGCCCGCGGGCACTGCCATGAAGTTCAGCCAGGCGGCCTGCAGCGCGCGCGCATTCTCAGGCGAGGTGCGCTGCAACTGCGCGCGGGCCAGCGCCAGCAGATGCTGCGCCTGCGGATCACCCAGCGCGACCCGCTCTTCCCAGGCGGCGGCGGCGCCTGCCCAGTTGTTGGCGCGCTCGGCCTGCGTCGCACGGGCTTCGGCGGCGCTGCGCTGCTGCGGCGTGCCGCCAGCGGGGAAGCGCCGCGTGAGTTCGGACTGGTAGCGGGCGGCGTCATCCGCCAGGCCCGGCAATTCAGGCGCCTGTGCGAAAGCGGGCAGCGCAAGGAACAGCGCGGCCAGCGCAAGCAGGATGCGTCGCATGGAGATTCCTCAACCTTTACAGGCCGCATCCTGGCATAGAACCCGGCGCGCATGGAACCATGCGTTTACGCATGGCGACGCCGTGAAACCCAGGCAATGATTGAGGTTTTCACTGTGCGACGAAGTGCAACCACACGACATTGCCGCTGGTGTTCGTCCTTCACGACGCGTTGAATGCTGGGATGCGAAGAATGATCCGACTGCTCGGCCTTGCGGCCGTCCTGCTTCCTGTCTGGGCCTTTGCGCAGCCCGGCCCGCCGGCGGTGCCGGTCACCACCGACGCCGTGCGCAGCGGCGATGTGGCGATCGAGGTGCTGGCCAATGGCGTGGTGCAGAGCGAAAGCGTGGTCACGATCCGCACGCGGGTCGATGGTGCCATCAACGAGGTGCATGTGCAGGAGGGCGATTTCGTCCGCCGCGGGCAGGTGCTGTTCACACTGGATTCGCGCCTGACCCAGGCCATCCTGGCGCAGCAGGAAGCACAGCTGGCACGCGACCGCGCGCAGGCCACGCGCGCGCAATCCGACGCCGACCGCTATCGCAGCCTGCGCGGCGAAAGCTTCGCCAGCCAGCAGCGTTTCGAACAGGCCGTGGCCGATGCCGCCGCCGCCGCCGCCACCGTGCGCGCGACCGAGGCGATCATCCAGCAGACCAGGCTGAACCTGGAGTTTTCGCGCATCACCGCCGAGGCCGATGGCCGCCTGGGCGCGCTGCCGCTGCGCGCGGGCAATGTGCTGCGCCAGGCGGAAAACACGCCGCTTGGCACCATCACGCAGATTGA
>JAIXVH010000306.1 GCA_027483125.1 Acetobacteraceae bacterium
CCGTTTGGGTGATGCGGTGCCCTCCACCAAGGGCGTATTGGAGGCGTGATGCGCGCCTTCGCTGTCCATGTCCCCCCCACTGGAAGCGCCCGCCCGGCCTTGTTGCTGGAAGAGCGCTTTTCCTGGTGGGCGCTGCTCTTTGGCCCGTTATGGCTGTTGCGCCATCGCGTCTGGGTCTGGGGCGTGCTGGGTCTGGCGCTGACGGTGCTGGGCCCCTGGCAGGCCGGGCTTGCGGTGCATGCCCTGTGCGGCTTGTGCGGCGCCGATCTGCGCGCCAACGCACTGTCCCGTCGCGGCTGGCGCGTTGAGGCCGTGGTCATGGCCGATGATGACGAGACGGCGCTGCGCCGCCTGCTGGCCGCGCGCCCTGCATTGGCCGGGTTGTTCCGCGCATGATCGCGGTGATCGACCCGGGCAGCGGCAACCTCGCCTCCGTCTCGCGCGCCCTGGAAAAGGCGGGGGCGGCCGATATCCGCATCACCCGCGACCCCGCGGTGGTGCTGGCCGCGGACCGCGTGGTGCTGCCCGGCCAGGGCGCCTTCGCCGCCTGTCGCGCCGGCCTCGCCGCGCTGCCCGGCATGGAGGAAGCGCTGCACCGCCACGCCCGCGTGCTGGGCCGCCCGTTCCTCGGGATTTGTGTCGGCATGCAGCTGTTGGCCGAGGCCGGGCTGGAACATGGCCAGACCCCCGGCCTGGCCTGGCTGCCCGGCGCCATAGCGCCGATGGACCCGCGCGGCCCCGATGGCGCGCCGCTGCCCTTGCCGCAAATGGGCTGGAACCAGCTGAACATCCAGCGCCAGCATCCGGTCCTGGCCGGGCTCGCGCCGGATGCACATGCCTATTTCGTGCATTCCTTTGCCTGGAGCGGCGGCAGCAGCCGGCACGTCATCGCAACAACCGACTATGGCGGCACTGTTGCCGCCGTGGTCGGCGAGGACAATATCATCGGCACGCAGTTCCATGTGGAGAAGTCCGGCGCCACCGGCTTGGCCATGCTGCGCAACTTTCTGGGATGGGCACCATGATCCAGCTGACCGCCCCAAACACCCTGGTCGAACGCTGCGAGCGGCTGACCGAACAGGATGTCTTTGAGCTGTGCGACGCCACCAACGACTCGATCATCGAAGGCGGCGGCTTCGGCTGGGTGGAACCCCAGGGGCGCGAGACGCTGGAGCGGCATTTCCGCGGCGTGCTGCTGGTGCCCGACCGCGAGCTGTTCCTGGCGCGACTCGACGGCCGGGTGGTGGGCAGCGCGCAGCTGGTGCGCCCGCCGCGCAACAATGAGGCCCAGGCGATCGGCGCCACGCTTACCCATGTCTATATCGCGCCCTATGGCCGCGGGCATGGCCTGGCGCGCGGCATGGTCGCCCTGGCCGAGGAGCGCGCCTATGCGCTGGGCCATCGCGTCATGAACCTGGATGTGCGCGAGACCCAGGCCACCGCGATCCATCTGTTCGAGACACTGGGCTACACCCATTGGGGCACGCACCCGGCCTATGCCAAGGTGCGCGGGCAGGTGGTGGCCGGGCGCTACTACCTGAAGGAACTGGCGGCGCCCAAGCGGGGCTTGCGCGGCTGATGGGCTTTACCCTCTACCCGGCCATCGACCTGAAGGCCGGCCAAGTGGTGCGGCTGAAGCGCGGCGACATGGCGCAGGCCACCATCTATGCTGATGACCCGGCCGCCCAGGCCGCGGCGTTCCAGGCGCAGGGCTTCACCTGGCTGCATGTCGTGGACCTGGACGGCGCCTTCGCCGGCCGTCCGGCCAATGCGGCGGCGGTGCGGGCCATCCTGGCGGCCACCGGTGCGCCGGTGCAGCTGGGCGGTGGCATTCGTTCCATGGCCACGGCGGCCGCCTGGCTCGAGTCGGGGGTCGCGCGGATCATCCTGGGCAGTGTGGCGGTGAAGGACCCGGGTTTCGTGCGCGAGGCCTGCCGGGCCTTTCCCGGCCAGGTCGCGCTGGGCATCGACGCGCAGGGCGGCATGGTGGCGACCGAAGGCTGGGCGGATGTGTCGGATATTCCCGCCCTGGACCTGGCCCGCCGCTTCGAGGATGCCGGCGCCTGCGCGATTATTTTCACCGATATCGAGCGCGACGGCATGCTGGGCGGGGTGAATGTGGCGGCCACGCGCGCCTTGGCGGCGGCGGTGGCGGTGCCGGTCATCGCCTCGGGCGGGGTGGCGGGTTTGGCCGATATCACGGAATTGCGCGCGGCGCCGGAGGGGATTGCCGGCGCCATTCTGGGCAGGGCGCTGTATGACGGGCGCTTGGCGGCGAGTGATGCCCTGGCGGCCACGCTGTGACAAAGCCGCCACAGTGTCTCAGGGATGTCGCGCCCAGGCCTGTTGCCCCGTTGCCGAGACACCGCTGAACGGACAATAGTCGCGACGGACCCGTGTATCCGGCATTGCGTGCTGGCCATGCGGTCGGGTTCACAGGTATCTCCCGGGGGGCCGGGGATGCTGAGGGTCATGATCACCGGCCGGGAGACCGGCCTCTGAGGAGGTTTTTCAATGCGTAAGATCCTGCTGGGTACGACGGCAGTGGTTGCGGCGGGCATGCTGTCCGCTGTTGCTACCCCGGCCGTTGCCCAAACCGCGCCGACTGTGCGCATCGGTGGCTCGATGGCCGCGTACTGGGGCTACACGCTGCAGACCGGCCGCAACATCTCGGTCGCGCCGACGTCCACGACCGGTCTGCCGACCAACGCCATTGGTCAGGCCACCAACCTGGAGCGTTCGACGGCGGCGTTCGGCGCCGCGCCGAACAACACCACCGGCCAGGGTTCCAGCGCTGCCTTCATGGGCACGACGGATTTCGTGGTGCTGCCCGCGATCAACTTCCTGGTTGATGCGAAGCTGGCCAATGGCCTCGCCTACGGCGCTGCCATCCAGCTGAACATGAACAGCATGGAAGGCCGTAACATCGTGCAGCGCCGCGCTTCCGCGCCGCGCACCACGGTGTCGATCGACGAAGCGTGGATCTACCTGCGTCACCCGACCTTTGGTGAAATCCGCTTCGGTGACGAAGACGGCGCCATCGGCCTGATGAACTCGGGCTGGATCACCGGCTTCGGCACCGGCGGCGTGTTCGGCGCCTGGGAACAGTTCGCGACGCGCGCTGCCCAGAACCGCACCACGACGACCCCGGCCGGCATCGGCGACAACTCGAAGATCGTCTACCTGTCTCCGCAGTATTTCGGCTTCGACTTCGGTGCGTCCTTCTCGCCGAACCTCGGTGAAGGTGGCTCCTCGGGCTGCCCGAACGACGTCGCTTCCGGCTATTGCGACCGCTCGACCGCCTTCCGTGGCGCCTCGGGCGCGGGCATCACCGCCGCTGGCGGCTTCCTCGGCGCCCGCCGCAACGAGTTCCAGCTGACCGCCCGCTACCGCGGCAACTTCGCTGGCGTGGGCGTGCAGGCCACCGTCGGCTACCTCGGCTCGGGCGCTGCCCGTGACATCCTGAACTCCGGTGCGACCATCGCCACGATGCGCGGCCTGGATGCCTGGATGTTCGGTGCGCAGGCCAGCTACATGGGCGTGACGGTCGGTGCGGCTTACACCACCGGTGCCTTCAACTGGTTCTGGGGCAATCTGCGTCGCGGCGATCGCAACGGCCAGCAGATCACGGCCGGCATCACCTACACGATGGGCCCTCTGACGGTTGGTGGTAACATCGTCTCCGGCCTGTTCGAAGGCGCGAGCCGCATGGGTGGCGTCGATGGCGCAACGGGTGTTACGGCTCCTGTGGCCGCCGGCACCTCGGGCGCCGCGATGCAGCGTCGTTGGGGCTGGGGCGTGGGCATGAACTACACCCTCGCGCCGGGTCTCGACCTGATCGCCGAGTATGCCTACCACTCGATCCGCGAGCCGTTCGTCCAGCAGGCTGCTGGTTCGGCGGTCAGCGCGACGGGCGCTCTGCAGTCGCAGATCGGTGGTCGCAACCAGTCGCAAGTGCTGCTGGTTGGTACCCGCCTGGCCTTCTGAAGCCAGTCCAGGTTTCGAGCCTGATCGGGGATGGCGGGCAACCGCCATCCCTTTTCTTTTGTGCGGCGCGCGGGTAAACAGCCCCGCATGAACGCAAAATTCACGCTGCTCGCCCTTGCCCTGATTCTCAGCGCCTGCGCCTCGGGCCGACTGCAGGAGCGTGATGAATTCGCCACCGATGACCAGCGCGAATTGATCCTGCGCGCCACTGGCGCCAATCCGCGTGATGCGGGGCTGGTGATCTTCGGCGTGGACCGTTCCCGCCAGCAGGCGGAACAGGGCGGCGCCGGCGGCGGTGTGTCGGTCAACGCCTTCCTCTGGCGCGCGACGCTGGAAACCCTGTCCTTCATGCCGCTGGCCAGCGCTGATCCCGCCGGCGGCGTCATCATCACCGACTGGTACGCCCCCCCCAACGCCGAGAATGAGCGCTTCAAGGCCCAGGCCTATGTGCTGAGCCGCCAGCTGCGCTCCGATGGCGTGCGCGTGCAGGTGTTCCGCCAGGTGCTGCGTGGCGGGCAATGGGTGGACGCCCCAGCCTCCGCGGGCACCAATTCCGAATTGGAAGACCGCGTGCTGGCCCGCGCGCGCGAACTCCGGGGCCTGGTCGCAGCCCGGTGACCAGCCGCTTCGCACCCCTGACGCCGGAGAGCATGACGCCGGCCCAGGCGCGAGTCGCGCAATCCATCGCCGGCACACGCGGCGGCAATGGCGCCCGCGGCCCCTTCAACATGTGGCTGCGCGTGCCCGAATTGGCCGATCGCCTGCAGCAGGTCGGCGCCTATATCCGCTACGAGGCCAAGGTCGGCCAGAAGTTGGTCGAATTCGCCATCTGCGTCACCGCCCGCGCCTGGAATGCGCCCTATGAGTGGCACGCCCACGCGCCGCTGGCCGTCCAGGCGGGCCTGAACCCCGCGCATCTGGCCGCCGTGGCGGCGCAACAGGTGCCGAGCGGGCTTGATGCCGCCGAGGCCGTCACCCACCGCATCGCCTCCAGCCTCGCCGCAGATGGCGCGCTGGATGACGCCCTGTTCGCCACCGCCCAGGCCACCCTGGGTGAGGCGGGCGTGGTCGAGATCGTGCTGGCCTGCGGCTACTACACCGCGGTGGCCTTCACCCTGAACGTGGCCCGCGTTCCCCTGCCGGAGGGCGGTGTGCCCTGGGCGATTCCAGCGGGCCGCTGACAGCCGCGCCCGGCATCATGCCGGGCGGTGATGGTCCGCCATTTCGCCGCGCAGTTCCTGGACGAAGCGCGCCGCCAGGGCGATATCCGCGGCAATGCCGCGGCGCCGGCTCACGGCTTCTGGGTCGGCGCCCCAGAAATCCTCCTGCCAGCATTCGTCCAGCGTGGCCAGGCGATGGGCTTCTGCGGCGTCCAGCGCGCCGCGCACCAATGCCAGCCCCAGCACCAGGCTGCCCAGCGCCGGCACCGCCACGCCCAATGCGGCCAGCTCCATGGGCGCATGCGCGGCCACGGCGTCACGCAACGCGGCCATGACCTCGGGCGGCTGTGTCACATGCACAATGCCGGTGGTTCGGCGCAGTTCCGCCCGCATGCTGCGGCGCGCCCAGTCCAGCCAGGGGTCCCATTCCGCGGCTTCCAGTGCGGCGAGGCGCGGGTCCTCGGCGCGGTAGCACAG
>JAIXVH010000366.1 GCA_027483125.1 Acetobacteraceae bacterium
GCCCGTCTTCGCCGCCCTGACAGACAGTCATCGGCCGCGACAACTCTACATGCTGGGGGGGGTGTTCGGAATCGCGGGCGGGCTGCTCTTTCCCTTCCTGGATAGCGGTTATCCGGCGCTGGTCGCCTCGCGTGCGCTGTCGGGCCTGGGCATGGCGGGCATCTACATGCCTGGGCTGCGCCTGCTGCTTGAGACACTGCCGCCGGAGCAGCAATCCCGGGGATCGAGCGTGCATGTTTCCACCTTGACCCTGGGCCTCTCGGCCTCTTTCGCCGTCTCGGGCGCGCTGCAATGGGCGCTGGGCTGGCAGGCGGCCTTTCTGGGTGCTGCCGTGGCGGCGGGGCTCGCCATGCTGGCGGTCGGCATGGGCATGCCCTCGCCGCGCCCCGCCCGCTCCGAAGGCGCGCTGCTGGCGCGGCTGGCAAAGGTATACCGGACCCGCGGGGTCGTGCTGGTCCTCGCCTCCGCCGCGGGAAATTCCTGGGAAGGGATGGCGTTTCGCACCTGGTGGGTCGCGTTGCTGGGCTTCGCGGTGCTGCAGCCCGGGAATGAGGGCCTGGCATGGATCAACCTCGCGCTCGCGACGGCCTTCACCGGATTGCTGGCCATGCCCTTGAGCACCTGGGTGGCGCGGCGGGCGGAAGCGGGGCGGCGGCATCGGGTGATCGCCATCGCCGCCGGGCTTTCCGTGGTGATCGGCATCGGGCTGGCCGCGCTGCTGACGGCGCCGTTCTGGGCGGTCTTCGCGCTGAGCGTGCTCTATGCCTGTTTCATCTTCTCCGATGCCGGGTCGCTGCCTCCGGCGTTGCTCGCGCGCGTCAGGCCGGATGAGCGAGGGGCGGCACTGGCGCTGCTGGCCGCCTCCGCCAACCTGGCCGCCTGCCTGGCGATCATCACCTGTGGCGTGGTGTTGCAACTGCTGGGCGGTGCCACCTCGCTGATGGCCTGGCAGGTCACGCTGGGGGTGATGGCGGCGGGCTCCCTGGTCACCGCATGCTGCATGCTGGCGTTGGATCGAAGCGCGCACCGGGTGCGGGGCATGATCCACTGAGGCGGATCAGCCCCGCATGGAAACAGGCGTCCGATGCGTCAAAAATCCTCCGCGACGCAACCCGCCGTTCTGTCTCAACGGTATTGACCGCGGCCAGGCCTGACTGCGTGACGCTCGGATACGGCGCCTTCCAGGATGTCAGCAGCGCTCTCCGTGGCTGCGCACTGATTCGCTGCGCTCCCGCTCACCAGAGAATTTCGTTCCCCGATTCCCCCGCCCGCTCCACCACCGCAGCCGGCGCCGCGATGCGATGGTTGGAGCCAGCCCCCACCGTCAACGCTCGCCGATATCCCACCACAGGCCGGTGAAGCCCAGCAGGCCCTCGCGCAGGATGGCGGGGATCACGTGCTCATCCGGGCCGTGCTGCTTGCAGCCATTGTAGCTGTGCGGAATCCAGACCAGCGGCACGCCCAGATGGTCCACGAAGACATCGCCGGGCAGCCCGCCCGAGGCGTTGGGGATCACCTGTACCCGGGTGCCCAGCGTGCGTTCCATGCTCTCGGCCGCGAAGCGCACCCAGGGGTTGTCGGGCGCGGTGCGCGACGCGGGCATGCGAATGCCGGCGTTTTCGATGCGCACCAGATCAGCCAGGCCGTGGGCTGCCAAATGGCGTTCCAGCGCGGGCCCGAACACTGCCGGGTCGGTATCCACCGTGTAGCGGATCTGGCAGGTGGCCCGCGCATCGGGCGCCACCGCATTGACCGGGTTTTCCGGCCGGCCGGAGACCATGGCCAGCACGATCAGGCTGTTCCAGCCATAGATCTTTTCGGCCGAGGACAGGCCGGGTTCGCCCCAGCCTTCGTCGATCGTCGCAGCCTCTCCGCCGCCGCCCACCGGGCAGCCGTGCAGCACATCGCGCACCGCCGGCGGCACGCCCTGGGCGGGCAGCCAGTCGCGGACCAGGATGCGCCCGTTGCGGTCCATCAGCGTGGTCAGCGCGTGGGCCAGGATGATCGCGGGGTCGCGCGTCAGCCCGCCCCAATGGCCGGAATGCACGCCGCCGGGGCGCAGCCGCACCGCCAGGTCGAAATGGAAGGTGCCGCGGGTGCCGGTGGCAATCGTCGGCAGATCGGGCGTCACGCGCGGGCCGTCACTGGCGATCAGCGCATCGGCGGCCAGGAGCTCGCGGTTGGCGGCGACGAATTCGCGCAGGCCCCGGCTGCCGCGTTCCTCGGCGGTTTCGATCAGCAGGGTGATGTTGAAGCCCAGCCGCCCGCCGCGTTCGGCCAGCACCGCCTCCAGCGCGGTCAGGTTCAGGGCGTGCTGGCCCTTATTGTCGGCGGAACCGCGGCCGTACCAGAGACCGTCCTGTTCGGTCAGCACCCAGGGGTCGAGGCCGGGGGTCCATTGATCCGCGAGGCCACGCACCGTGTCGCCATGGCCGTAGAGCAGGATGGTGGGGCGCGCGGGGTCCTCGATGCGGCGGGCCACCAGCATGGGGCCGAAGCCCTCGACCGGGTTGGGATGGATATCGCCCTCGAAGCCCAGTTCGCGCACCCAGGCCAAAAGGCCATCGCGCAGGTAGCGGTCGAGGTGCGGTGCGCCCTCCTCATCCTGCGAGGTGGAGGGGTAGGCGACGAGCGCGGCCAGGCGGTCGCGGAAGCGCCCTTCGTCGAAGTAGGCGGCGGCGCGGGCGAGTGCGGCTTCACGGGACATGCGGTTGGCTCCTGCGGGTGGCGCAGCATGGCGCAGGCGGCGCGACGCAGGTAGCCGGGGTCCATGGCGCGGCGAAGACGCCAGAGCGCCATCACCAGGTCAGGCCCGCCCGCCGACCGCTTGGGGGCCTGTTCAGCGCAGCCTCCGCGACGTAATGCAGCCGTGAATCTCGGGGCTGGCTCGGATAGGCGCCAACGCTTCCTGCACGACTGTAGCGGAGCAAGGCGCAAATCATTGGAAACGCCACATGCGAATGCGCACTTCTCCGGCGTCAAGGAACACGGCTTGGCCCGCCAGGCGTAACGCTGCCGCGAATGCAGCCATGGCTCTCGCCGCCACATGAAGCCGCCTGCCGCAGCCGGAACGCGGGACCGGAAAGATCGCCAACCCCAGGACGCATTCTCGGTCACGCACCGAACCCTGACGAGTGCGTATCTGTTCGCATTGGCGCTGGTCGCCAGCCTGACGATCGCCGGCGGGGTGCTGATATCCTCCAAGCTCAGCGACATGGAGGATGATGCGACCGTCATCCACCTGGCGGGATCGCAGCGCATGCTGACCCAGCGAATCGCCGCCTTGGCGACCGACCTGCAGGCAACCGACGACGCAGCACGGCAGCATGCGCGGTCCAGCATCGACGCGGCCCTGCGGAAGATGCGCGACACACATGCCAGCCTGTCGGCCCAGCCGGATTCAGCGGCCTACAGGACGCCCGAGCTGCACAGCCGCTACTTCGACCCGACCACTGGCCTTCACCAGCAGGTCACGAGCTTCATCGATCTCGGGACCAGGCTGACCAACGCCGCAGGCGAGCCGGAGGGCAGTCCACCCCAGCAGATCGATGCCATACGCGCCATCGCGTTTGGAACCCTGATGTCCTCGCTCTCGGAAGCGATCATGCTGCACGAGAATGCCAAGCGCAGCATGCTGGCTTCGGCATTGCGAAGTCACCACATCATCATCGCGCTGGCCATCATCGTCATCGTGTTGGAAGGATTCCTCATCTTCCGCCCGATGGCCTTGAAGGCCGCGCGGCAGGCCGCGGCGCTGGAGCGCGACGCGCATATCGACGGGCTGACGGGTCTGCTCAACCGGCGCGCCATCACGCAGGCGCTGTCCGATACGATCAAGAGCGGCGAACCCGTAGCGGTGCTGGCGATCGACCTTGACCATTTCAAGGAAGCCAATGACGCCGAGGGACACCAGGGGGGCGATGCATTGCTGCGCGCGACGGCAGAGCGGTTGCGGCGGTCAGTGCGTCCCAACGACATCGTCGGCCGCATCGGGGGCGATGAATTCGCCGCCTTCCTGATCGGCGTGTCCGACGACGCGACGGCCGCCGGCATCGTCGAGCGGGTCCGCGCAGCACTGCACCAACCCGTCGAATACGATGGTCGCCGTCTCCGCCTCGGGGCGACACTGGGCGTGGCCATCGCGCCGATCGATTCAGGCGAGCCTGAGGTGATCCTGCGCCTGGCCGATCAAGCGCTGGTGCGGGCCAAGGCCGCCCAGCGCGGCAGCGTGGGGCGCGCCTGCCGCAAGGATGCCGAGCGCCTGTTGCGCGCAACGGCCATCGTCAAGGCGTTCGACGCCAGTGAGGCCGATGGGTCGAACGAGGCGCTGGATGCCTATTTCCAGCCCATCGTGCCGTTGGGCGCGCCCGCTTCGGCTGGCGCACCGGTCTGCTTCGAAGTGCTGGCACGCTGGAACCATCCCGATCTGGGCGCGGTGGCACCCTCGGAGTTGCTGCAAGCCATCGGCCCGGGGCGCACTTATCAGCTGGGCCATGAGGTGCGGTCGCTCGCGCTGAACGGCTTCAAGAGTTTGCTCGGGCCGCAGACCACGGATCTTCGGCTGGCGCTCAATCTATCGGCCAGCGAGGTGGCGCGCGACGATATCGGCGCCGCGATCGCACAGCAGGTTTCTGACGCGGGCGTCCCGCTCTCCCTGATTGAGATCGAGATCACCGAGGAAGTCCTGCTCGACCGCGTGAGCGACCGCACGCTGGAACAATTGGCGGCGCTGCGCGGGCGGGGCGCCAAGCTCGTGCTCGACGATTTCGGCACCGGCAATTCCGGCCTTTCCCAACTCATGCGTCTGCCGCTGGACGCGATCAAGCTGGACAAGCGCTTCGTCCAGCAGCTCGGCGTGAACCGTCGGGCGGAGGAGATCGTCCGGGCCACCGTCTCGCTGGCCAAGGGCCTGGACCTGGAAGTCGTCGCCGAAGGCATCGAAACCGAGGAGCAGGAGGCACTGGCGATGCGGCTGGGCTGCGACAGGGCGCAGGGCTACCTCTATGCGCGGCCCATGCCCATGCAGATGGTCGAGGAATGGCTGGCCAAACGCAGCCACAGCGCCGACATCCTGATGCTGAAGCACAAGCGCCGGTCAGCGTCCTGACCAAACCGCGACCGGCACGGGCCGGCCAGGAAGGGCTCAGGGATCGGCTGGCGCCAAGCGTGGCGGATGGAGTGGTATCAGGGGTGACCACCGCGCCTGGAGCCGTCCATGTCACCCTATCTCGCCACGCCCCTGCTGCTGCTGGGCAGCAATATCCTGATGACCTTCGCCTGGTACGGCCACCTGAAGGCACCGCATTGGCCGCTCTGGACCGCCATCCTGGTCTCCTGGGGCATCGCCTTTTTCGAGTATTGCCTGGCGGTGCCGGCCAACCGCATCGGCTATGGCGCCTTCACCGGCCAGCAGCTGAAAATCATGCAGGAGGTGATCACTCTGGCCGTCTTCGCGGTGTTTTCCGTGGCCTTCCTGGGTGAGGCACTTCGCTGGAACTATCTGGCGGCGATGGGCTGCCTGGTGGCGGCGGTGGTCTTCATCATGCTGCCGGCGGGCTGATTTATCGTGACATGGTCCGGTCAGTTAGCTAAACACACCGCATGAACGCGCTGACCCCCGTCACCATCCACACCGCCAAGACCACCCTCTCCCAGCTGGTCGCGCGGGCCGAGGCCGGGGAGGAGATCATCCTCGCCCGCGGCAAGCACCCGGCCTGCAAGCTGGTGCCGCTGAATCCGCCCGGCGCGCGGCGGCAATTCGGCGCGCTCGCCGGCCAGATCACCGTGCCCGACAGCATCATGGA
>JAIXVH010000403.1 GCA_027483125.1 Acetobacteraceae bacterium
CTGGCGGTTGAGGGCTGGCGAGGGAATTTTCGTGCACGAAAGGCCGGGGCGACGCCAGGATGTTGTTCATCCTGGCGAGAGCCGAACGAATCGTGCGCGGAAATGACCCGTCAGACCGACCCGTCCAGTTTTTCGGCAGACTGCTAGCTCTTTGCTTTGCCGCATTTTCCGAGTCGCTGCGCCTGTCCGCTTCGCTTGAAAATGCTCTATCGCGCTCCCCAGAACATCAACCACTTGGCAGGCCAAACCCACAGAATTCCTGTCACCGCAAAGAACACGAACTCCACGGCCCAATGCGTCCCGATCACGAACTCCGCGAGAATCATGACCACGACGACGTAAGCCGCAAATCCGAGTATTCCAATCAGGGTTGCTGTGCTGGCGCGGGACATGAAATTCCAGATAATCGCTGCGGGAAATCCCGCAACCCCCATGGTTCTGCTTGTATGTCGGGGAGCGAAAGCCTAGTCTATTCGTAGACGGAAAGATTGGGTGCATTGCTGCATCCCCCCTTCCCAGCAACAACCAGGAACCCGACGCGCGTGAACGTGACCGCCATCATCCCTGCCGAGGCGCCCGCCATGGACCTGAAGGCCCATATCCGCGGCATCCCTGATTTTCCGAAGCCCGGCATCCTGTTCTACGACATCTCGACTCTGCTGCGCCATGGCCCCGCCTGGGCGGAGGCGATGCGCCAGATGTCGACGCTGGTGGCGGCGCGCAAGCCGGATGTGCTGGCGGGGATCGAATCGCGTGGCTTCCTGCTGGCCGCACCCTTGGCGCTGCAACTGGGCCTTGGCTTCATCATGCTGCGCAAGCCGCGCAAGCTGCCGGGCGCCACGCTGGGCCTGTCCTACTCGCTCGAATATGGCGAGGACCGAATCGAAATGCAGGCGGACGCTGTGCAGAAAGGCCAGCGTGTCGTCGTCGTCGATGATCTTCTCGCCACGGGCGGTACGCTCGCGGCCTGCATCCGCCTTCTCGAACAAGCAGGGGCCACGGTCGCCGGTGCCGCAACCCTGATCGAATTGTCATTCCTCAGCGGCAGGAGCCGCATTCATGTCCCCTGTGACACACTCATCACCTATGACGAGTGAGGGCGAGCGCCCTCAGGTCGTCTTCGACACCGGCGGCAACGCCTGGTTGGCTGGCGCGCTCGAGACCATCGCGGCGGCGGGCTTCGACGGCCCGCTGGCGCTGGCGGTTGCGGCGGCCCCCACGGGCATTGTCATCGCCGACCCCAACCTGCCCGACTGCCCGCTGGTCTTCGTCAACCCGGCCTTCCAGAAGATCACCGGCTACGAACCGCATGAGATTCTCGGCCGCAACTGCCGCTTCCTGCAAGGCGTGCGCACCGAGAAGGAGGGCATCCACGCGCTTCGCCGCTCCATCATGCAGCGCGAGGCGATCCGCATTGAGCTGACCAACTACCGCAAGGATGGTCGCCGCTTCATCAATGAATTGCGCATGTCCCCGGTGTTCGACAGCGCCGGTGGGCTGGTCGCCTTCGTGGGCATCCAGCATGACGTGACGGCGCGCGTGAAGGCCGAGCGCCAGGCGATCGCCGCCCGCCGCAACGCCGATCGCGCCAACCAGGAAAAGAGCGACTTCCTGGCCTTCATGAGCCACGAGATCCGCACGCCGCTGCACGGCGTGATGGGCACGATTTCGCTCATGCAGGATACCGGGCTGGACGCCGAGCAGCGCGCCTATGCCGACACCGCGGCACGCTGCGCGCGCATCATGCTGACCACGGTCGATGAACTGCTCGACCTGTCGCGCATCGAGGCCGGCAAGCTCGCGATTCACGCGGAGCCTTTCAACCTGGCCGACCCCGTGGCGCAGGTGCTGGATCTGGTCGCACCGGCGGCCGCCGAGAAGGGCTTGGCACTCTCCGCCAGCCTTGATCACCATTTGCCCGCGCAAATGATCGGCGACTCCAAGCGCCTGCACCAGGTGTTGCTGAACCTCGCGGACAATGCGGTGAAATTCACCTCGCGCGGGAGTGTCGAAATCCGTCTGGCCGCGCTGCCCGATGGCAGGCTCGGCATCGCCGTCACCGATACCGGTGTGGGCATTCCGCAGGCCGTCCGCGCGCGTCTCTTCGGCCGCTTCATCGGCCAGGAGGCCGATTCGAATGGCCGCGCCGGCGCGGGGCTGGGGCTGGCCATCTGCAAGCGCCTGGTCCAGCTGATGGGCGGGCAGATCGCCGTCGACAGCACGCCCGGCAAGGGCAGCACCTTCTTCTTCGACCTGCCCTTGGTGCCGGTGCCGGAATCGGGTGCGCCACCCTCACGCCTGGCACCCAGCGCCGAGGCATCGCATCCCGGGCTGCCGCTTGCGCATGGCCGCATCCTGCTGGCCGAGGATGGCAAGGTGAACCAGCTCGTCGCCGCCGCCATTCTGCGCAAGGCGGGCTACACCGTCGACCTCGCGCGCGATGGCGCCGAGGCCATCTCCGCCGTGCAATCCAGCGAGTACGACCTGGTGCTGATGGATGTGCGGATGCCGCTGATCGACGGCTACGCCGCCACGCGGCAAATCCGCGACCTGCCCGGCCGCCATGGCCGCGTGCCGATCATCGCGATGACCGCCAGCGCCATGCCAGGTGACGCCGAACGCTGCGTCGAAGCGGGCATGGATGGCTACCTCTCCAAGCCCATCGACAAGCTGGCTCTGCTGGCCGCGGTGGACTCGGCGGTGAACGCCAAGCCGCGCCGCGTGCGCGCCGTGGCGCCGACGCCAGAGCCCGGTGGCGCCGTGCCATTGCTGGACCGCGAGACATTGGAAGAACTGCGCATCGCCGTCGGCCCCGGCCGCCTGCCGCGCCTGATCCACGTCTTCACCGAGGAAACCCGCGCCCGCGTGCACCGCATGCTGGCCAGCGACGATGTGGCGCGCATCGAGGATGAGGCGCACACGCTGCTGGCTGCCGCCGGCACCTTCGGCTGCGGCGCGCTGCGCGATGCCGCCGCCGCCCTGGAACGCGCCTGCCGAGCGGGCGATGCCGAGGCACGGCAGAAGCTGCTCGCTGCCATGCCAGCGCTGGTGGATCGCACGCTGGCATCGCTGCCCGGCATGCCGGTGCCCAGAGACCTGATGCGCTGACGCGCTGGCGTTACTTGATGCGCTGACGCGCGGGCGTCACTTGACGCGCTGAACCACGGGGCGGAGGCTTCCGCCCCATGGGACAGGAAACGCAGGGCCACAGCCTGGCCGTCGATATCGGCGGCACCTTCACGGATGTGGTGCTGCGCCTGGCCGATGGCCGCTGCTTCACCGACAAGACGCTGACCACGCATCGCGACCTCGCGGAGGGGTTTTTCCGCGCCGTCGAACTGGCGCTGGGCCGCGCGGGTCTGGCGGCTGGCGCGGTGGATGGCGTGCTGGTGCATGCGACCACGCTGGTGACCAATGCGGTGATCGAACGCCGCGGCCCGCGCACCGCCTTCATCACCACCGAGGGCTTTGCCGATGTCCTGCTGATCCGCAACGAGCATCGCTACGACATGTTCGATCCGCTGATCGAATTCCCACCGCCGCTGATGGGGCCGGCGGACACATTCACGCTGCGCGAACGCATGCTGGCCGATGGCACGGTGATGACCGCGCCCGACCTGGAAGCCGCCGCCGCGCTGGGTTTGCGCCTGGCGCGCGAAGGCTTCGCGGCGGCTGCGATCTGCTTCATCAACGGCTATCGCAATGGCGCGCATGAAGTCGCGGTGCGTGACGCCATGCGCGCGCTGGCGCCGTCCTTGTCGGTGTCGATTTCGTCGGAAGTCTCGCCGCAAATCCGCGAATGGCCGCGCGCTTCCACCACCGCGATCAACGCCTATACGCAGCCCATCGTGCAGCCCTATCTGGCCGGCCTGGCGGAGGGGCTGGCCACGCGCGGCTTCCCCCATGCGCCGTTGATCATGCTGTCCAATGGCGGCGTGGTGGGCACGCCCACCGCCGGCCGCCTGCCGGTGCGGATGATCGAAAGCGGGCCGGCCGCAGGTGCCCTTGCCGCGGCGCATCTCTCACACGTGCTGGGCCTGCCGAAGCTGCTCTCCTTCGACATGGGCGGCACCACCGCCAAGGCCTGCCTGATCCTGGACAGCGCGCCATTGATCTCCGGCGAGTTCGAGGTGGATCGCCGCTATCGCTACAAGCCCGGCAGCGGCTTTCCGCTGACCATCCCGTCGATCGACATGATCGAGATCGGCTCGGGCGGCGGGTCCATCGCGCATGTGGATGGGCTTGGGCTGCTGAAGGTCGGGCCGAAAAGTGCCGGCAGCGAACCAGGCCCGGTCTGCTACGGGCGCGGCGGGGCGCAGCCCACGGTGACGGATGCGGATGTGGTGCTGGGCCTGCTCGACCCCGCGCGCTTCCTGGGCGGCGACATGGCGCTGGATGCCGATGCCGCGCGCGCCGCACTGGGTGCGCTGGGTGCCAGGCTCGGCGTGGATGCGCTGGGTGCGGCGCGCGGCGTCTACCAGGTGGTGTGCGAGCAGATGGCCGCGGCCGCGCGAGCGCATGCCACCGATCGCGGCGTGGATTGGCGCGGCCTGCCGATGCTGGCCTTTGGCGGCGCGGGACCGGTGCATGCGGCGCGCGTGGCGGAATTGCTGGATTGCCGGCAGGTGGTGTTTCCGGCGATGGCCAGCGTGCTGTCGGCCTTCGGCACCTTGGTGTCACCGGTGCGGCTGGATTTGGCACGCAGCGCGCTGGCGCGGCTGGACGGGCTGGACTGGGATGCGGTGCAGGCGCTGATCGGCGCGATGCGCGCGGAGGGCGAGGCCGCGCTGGCCGAAGCAGGCGTGGCGCCCGGCGCGGCGCAATTCGATCTGGCCGCCGATGCGCGTTACGTCGGCCAGCAGAACGAGGTCACTTTCGACGTGGCGGCATTGGACGCCACGACGATCCGCGCGGCTTTCGAGTCCGCCTACCATGCGCTGTATGGGCTGACGCTGCCGGATGTGGCGGTGGAGATGGTGTCCTGGCGCATCGTCGCGCGCGGGCCGGAACCGCGGGGTGCCGCGGTGCCGCCGCCTGCGGGTGGTTCGGTGGCGCCGCGTGCGCATCGGATGGTCGGGCTGGATGGTGCGGCGGAATGGCCGGTGTTTGACCGCGCGGCGCTTCCGGTGGGCGCGCGCATCGCGGGGCCTGCGATTGTTGAGGAACGCGAGACCACGATTGTGCTGCCGCGCGGCTGGAACGCAACCGTGCATGCGAGCGGCGCCGTTGTGGGAGAGCGCGCATGATCGACGAAGGTGCTTGCACCGGAGCCGTGAATCATCCGCGTAGCAACGGGAGGCCGTAGGCCGTGGACGGCATCGAACTCGAAATCCTCTGGTCCAACCTGATCTCCACCGTCAGCGACCAGGCGCGCGCGCTGCAACGCATCGCCTTCAGCCCCATCGTGCGTGAGGCCGGTGACCTTGCCACCGCCTTGTTCGACCGCCAGGGGCGAATGGTGGCGCAGGCCGTGACCGGCACGCCCGGCCACATCAATTCGCTCGCCGCCGCCGGGCAGCATTTCGTGCAGCGCTTCCCGCCCGACACGCTCTCACCCGGCGATGTGCTGATCACCAACGACCCCTGGCTGAGTGCCGGGCATTTCTTCGACATCACCATCATGACGCCAGTGTTCCGCGGCGCGCGATGCATCGGCTTCTTCGGCAGCACGATTCACCACACCGATATCGGCGGCTATGGCGTCGGTGCCGGCGCGCGCGACGTGCATGAAGAGGGCTTGTGGATTCCGCTGGCAAAGCTGCACGAGGCCGGCCGCCCCAACGAGCTCCTGCACGACATCATTCGCCGCAATGTCCGCACGCCGGACCATGTGATGGGCGATCTCTCCGCGCAGATCGCCGCCGGCCGTGTCGGCGCCGAACGGCTGAACGCGCTGTGCGACCGCGCGGGCCTGGCGGATATCGAATCGCTGTCCGACAACGTGCTGCGCCGCTCCGAGGAAGCGACGCGCAATTCCATCCGCGCGCTGCCCGCCGGCACCTGGCATGGCGAAAGCACCTTCGACGTCCCCGGCGGCACGCGCATCACGCTGAAGGCCGCGGTCACGGTGGACAATGTCGCGGGCG
Source organism: Acetobacteraceae bacterium (assembly GCA_027483125.1). Lineage (GTDB taxonomy): Bacteria > Pseudomonadota > Alphaproteobacteria > Acetobacterales > Acetobacteraceae > Rhodovarius. The sequence goes on from JAIXVH010000403.1 coordinate 6,087, forward strand.
AACTCACCATCGATTTCGCCGGCTCCTCTCCCGAAGCGCCGATCGGGATCAATGTGGTGCTGAACTACACGGCGGCCTATGCGAATTTCGCCGTGCGCGCCTCGCTCGACCCGGACCTGCCGAACAACTGGGGCAGCCTCAGGCCCGTGCGTGTCATCGCACCCGAAGGCAGCATCGTGAATTGCCGCTACCCCGCGCCCGTCAATGCGCGCCACGTCGTCGGCATGTATGTGCCCTTCCCCATCCTCAAGGCGCTCGCGCATATCCTGCCGGACCGCGTGCCGGCCGAGGGCAGCGGCGCCGTCTGGACCATCCAGATCCAGGGCCGCGACGAGGCGGACCGGCCCTTCACCTCCAGCATGTTCAACTACTCGGGCGGCATGGGCGCGCGGCGGATGAAGCCCGGCCTCTCGGCCACCTGCTATCCCACAGGCGTGGCCGCCGTGCCTGTCGAAGTGCTGGAAGCGGCCATGCCCATCCTGTTCACGCGCAAGGAATTGCGCCGCGGTTCGGGTGGTGCCGGCGCGCAGCCGGGCGGCGATGGCCAGTGCATCGGCTACCGCCTGCTGACCGCATCGCCCTGGCTGCTGAACGCGGTGGCCAGCCGCACCGATCTTGGCCCCGATGGGCTGGATGGCGGCGGCGGCGGCGCGCCGGGCCGCTTCCTGATCAACGGCGCGCCGGTCAACGAAGCGCGCAAGATGCTGATGCAACCGACCGACGAGGTTCTGATGGAAACCCCCGGCGGCGGTGGCTACGGTTCGGCAGGAGAAACGCCATGATCATCACCCGTCGCGCCATGCCCGCGCTGCTGGCCACGCCCGCCCTCGCACAACCGCTCTTCACGCGCCCCATCCGCTTCATCCTGGGCTTCGCGCCGGGCGGTGCGGGCGACATCACCGCACGCATGCTGGCACCCATCTTCCAGGAGGAACTCGGCCAGCCGGTCGTCGTGGACAACAGGCCAGGTGCCGGCAGCATGATCGCCGGCGAAGCCGTCGCGCGCGCCGCCCCCGATGGCCACACCATCTATCTGATGACGACGTCGGACATGTCGGCACCCGCCTTCTTCCGCACCATCCCCTTCGATGTGCTGCGCGACTTCACGCCGGTCGCGCGCATGGTCTGGCTCGACCACGTCATCGCGGTGAACCCCGCACTTCCTGCCACCAACCTGACCGAGCTCATCGCGCTCGCCCGCGCGCGGCCGAACGCGCTGAACATCGGCTCCATCGCGGTCGGCAATGCGCAGCAGTTGGGCGCGGAGCTGTTCCGCAACATGGCCAATGCGCCGATGACGGGCGTGACCTATCGCACCTCGCCCGAGCTGATCAACGCGCTGGCCACCGGCGAAATCCAGGTCGCGGGGGAATTGCTGGCGCCCATGCTGGGCCAGGTGCGGGCGGGGCGTGTGCGCGTGCTGGCGGTCGCCGCACCCACGCGCTTTCCCACGCTGCCCGATATTCCCACGGCGGCGGAATCCGGCCTGCCCGGCTATAATGTGCGCAGCTGGAACGCCATCGCCTTCCCCGCCGGCACGCCGCGCCCGCAGGTGGAGGCGATGAACCGCGCCGTGCGCCGCGCGCTGGGTGATCCCGGAATCCGCGCGCGCCTGATCGAGATGGGCGGCGTGCCAGAGCCCTCCTCTCCGGAAGAATTGGCCGCGCTGATTCCGCAGGCTGTCGCCGAATGGGGGCGCATGGCGGAACTCGCCGGCGTGCAGCGCCAATGATCACGCGCCGCGCACTGCCTGTCCTGCTCGCCACGCCCGCACTGGCCCAGGCGCCCTGGGCGCCGGACCGGCCGATCCGCTGGATCGTGGGCTTCGCCCCCGGCGGCGTGGGCGACACCACCGCGCGTCTGGTCGCACCCCGCCTGGCCGAAGCGCTGGGCCAGCCCGTGGTGATCGAAAACCGCCCCGGCGCCGGCGGAATAGTTGCATCTGAAACCGTCGCGCGCGCAGCACCCGATGGCCACACTTTGCTGCTGGTCACCGCCACCGCCGCCACCGCGCCGCATCTGTTCCGCACCCTGCCCTATCACCCGATCGACGATTTCACGCCGGTCAGCCAACTGGCCTTCTTCCACCACGCCATCGTCACCGCGGCCAACAGCCCCTATGCCGATCTGCGCGCGCTGATCGCGGCCGCACGTGCGCCTGGCGCGCGCATCAACCTGGGCTCCGTCAGCGTGGGCACGGCGCTGCATCTCTCGCTCGCGCTGTTCCAATCCATGGGCGGGCTGGCGGGGGCGGAGATCGTCACCTACCGCTCCACCGGCGAATTGCTGACCGCGACCATGGCCGGCGACATCGCGGCCGCGATGGAAGTCGCCGCCACCACGCTGCCGGGCATCGAGGGCGGGCGGCTGCGGGCGCTGGCCGTCACATCCCCCACGCGCATCGCGCGCCTGCCCGATGTGCCGACGGTGGCCGAACAGGGGATGCCCGACTACGCGGTGCGCACCTGGAACGGCGTGGCCGGCCCCGCGCGCATGCCGGCGGCCATCACCGAACGCCTGCACCGCGAACTCGCGCGCATCATGCGCGAGACCGAGATTCGCGCGCGCCTCGAACCGCTGGCGGTCGAGCCGGTGGGCGGCACGCCCGCGGAATTGCTGGCGCTGCTGCGCGCCGAGACCGAGCTCTGGGGCCGCGTGATCCGCGCGGCGAACATCGAAAGGCAATGAGCATGATCCCCAAGATCGACTGGAGCGCCATCCCCTGGACCACGGTGCGCCCCGGCGTGGAACGCAAGGGTTTCACCGGCACGGGTGCCACCATCGCGCTGCACCGGCTGCACCCGGGCCATGAACCCAAGCCGCACAACCACCCGAACGAACAGATCGTCTACATCATCGCCGGCGAGATTGATTTCCACATCGAGGGCGAGGTGCACAGGCTCGGCCCCGGCGGCTGCCTGGTGGTGCCGCCGAACGCCATGCATCACGGCGTGGTGGTGGGCGATGAGCCGGTGCTGAACCTGGATGTCTTCACGCCGGCGCGGCCTGAATATGCCTGAATTGGGCGTTGTGTGTGGTGGGCTCGCGCTGAAGAACCCGGTCATCGCCGGCAGCGGCGAACACACCATGACCGCCGGCGGAATCCGCGCGGCACTGGCCGCCGGAGCGGCCGCTGTGGTGGCCAAATCCGTCAACGAAAACCCAGCCGCGCGCGCGCAGTTGGACGGCACGGATTACCTGCTTCTCGATAGCCAATGGCGGCCGCTGCCCTGGGATTTCGCGCCCCCGCCGGATGCCTCGCTATTCGGCCGTTCGGGCCTGATGCAGCGCGATTTCGACAGCTGGATGGAAGAACTGGCGGGCCTGGATGCCGAGGCCGCGCGCGTCGGCGCCTATGTGATCCCCTCGCTCATCCTGGCCGATCTGGACGCGGCCGCCGGGATGGCCGCGCGCATCGCCGGCTACGGCCTGCGCGCGCTGGAATTCAATATCGGCGCCCCGCACGGTCCGGAAGCCGCGGCCGGCGCCATCATCACCGAACGCGCGGCCGCCCGCGTGCACGAGATCACCGCGCGCATCCGCGCAGCCACCCCATTGCCGCTCTGGATCAAGCTGACCGGCCAGTCGGAGGATGTTGGCGCACTCGCCAGCGCGGCCATGGATGGCGGCGCGGATGCCGCCATCGTCATGGGCCGCTTCCTGGCGATGGTGCCGGATCTGGAGACGCAGGCGCCCATGCTCGGCACCTCGGGCGCCATCGGCGGCGCCTGGTCGCTGCCGCTGACCTGCCGCTGCCTGGCACAGGCACGCGCGCGTTGCGGGCCGGGCTTCGCGCTGCTCGGCACCAATGGCGCACGCAGTGGCGAGGATGTGGCGCGCATGCTGCTGGCGGGTGCGACGGCGGTGGAAATGACCAGCGCTGTGATGGCGGGCGGTTTTGCCGTGGTCAGTGATGCCGTGGCCGCGCTGGACGCCTATCTGGCGCGCAAGGGCGGCGATGCGCAGGGCCTGGTCGGCCTGGCCGCGGACCGACTGCAAGGCTACGGGGCACAAGCGCCACGGCCCGGTTTCTGGCGGCAATTCGTGCCGCCAGAGGCGCGTTAGGGTCTGATCCCTTCAGGCTGGATCAGCCTGACAGGATCAGGCCCCCAACACAGATCAGCTCCGCGGTGTGGCGGCCGGCTGGGCCGGACGAGGCTGCGCCGGCTGGCTGGCCGGGCGCGGCTGCGCGGGCTGGCCCTGCGGGCGCGGCTGCTGCTGGCCTTGCGGCTGCTGGCCCTGCGGGCGCGGCTGCTGCGGCGGGCGCTGGGTGGCGGCCGGCGTGGCGGTGGAACCGGCACAGACCGGCGGCACGAAATCCGCGCCGATACGGTTGGTCTGGGCATACTGGGCCATCTGGTCGCGCGTGGTCATCGGCAGCACGGTCGGGAAGGCCTGGGCGGTGTTGCCGCAGAACAGGTTGCCCTGGCGCAGATTGGCCTGGGAATTGCCGTTCGCCGCGTTGGTCTTGAACAGGTCATGCGCACGCGCGCCGCCATGGCGGGCGAAGTGGTTGCGCAGGTCGCGTTCCACGCCGCCCAGCAGCGCGCGGTGCTGCGTCACGAAGCGGTTGTAGTCATCCTGGCGGTCGCAGGTGATGGCCATGACCATCAGGTAGTTCTGCAGCGCATAGGCGCTGAACGAGGCCTGCTGGCTGGCCGGGATGCATTGCTGCGCGATGGCCGGGGTGGCCAGGGCCGCAAGCGCGACACCGGCCAGCATGGAACGGAAACGGGTGTTGGTGGCGGCCATGGGCCTGCTCTCCCCAGGTGATGATTGGTGGCTGCTTCTAGCCGGAAAAAGGGGTCACGCGAAGCCCTGACTAAATTGCTGTATTTCAAGTGTTTACGGCAATCACTTCAAGCGGCACGGGGCTTTCTGTTCAGCTTTGCCAGGCCTTCCAGCCGGCGATCGAGGAAGGCCAGGGTCGGCGCCATGTCGTCCGATGCGTCGGTCATCCAGAAGGCGAGCGTCGTGCCATAGACCGCGGCCAGCGTGGCGCGGCGGGTGTACCAGGAGAAATCGGCCGAAGTGTCGCCGGCGGCGTACCACATGGCGCTGACCGTCTCGGCGGTCAGCTTCGCGGCCAGCGGCGCGTTCCAGGGTGCCGCCAGCATGGCCAGCGCCTGGCGCAGCGCCTCCTTGTGGGGTGCTGCCATGCCCAGGCGCGCGACGATCAGCGCGCGGATGCGCCCGGGCGTGCGCAGCCCGTCCAGCACGGTATCGGCCAAGGCGGCATCGCAGCGACGGGACCAATGCGCGATGGCATCGCGCGGGCCGCGGGGGAAGGCGTTCTCGGCCCAGGCGGCAGCGCCGCCTTTCGGCGTGGCTGCGGCGTCGCCGCCTTTTGGCGTGGCAGCCGCATCTCCGGCGGCGCGGGCCAGGGCGGCATGCGTCCAGCCCAGGCGCGGCACCAGGGGCAGCAAGGCGTCCAGGATGTCGTCTTGGGTCATGCGGGGTCCTCGCGGTGCCGGGCCAGTTCCTCCGTGAAGCCGAGGCGGGAGAGATCGGGCATGCGCATCAGGTACAGGATTCCGTCCAGGTGGTCAGCCTCATGCTGCATCACGCGTGCGGCAAGGCCATGGGCTTCGCCCGCGATGGGTTCGCCATGCGGGGAGAGGCCGGTATAGGTCAGCTGTGTCGCGCGCGGCACGGCGCCGCGCAGGCCGGGGATGGAGAGGCAGCCTTCGAAGGAGGTGTCGGCTTCTTCGCCCAGGGTCAGCACGGGGTTGAAGATGGCGCGGATCGCATCGCCCTCGCGCCAGATGAACAGGCGGAGCGATTCGTGGATTTGCGGCGCGGCCAGGCCGATGCCGTTTGCGTCCAGCATGGTCTCGGCCATGTCGCGCACCAGGCGCCGCATATCGGGCGTGGTGGGGTCCGGCACGGGGGCGGCGGGGGCCAGCAGCACGGGGTGGCCCATGCGGGCGATCTTCAAAAGGGCCATGATTTGCTATCTTGGCGGGGTTGGGCGTGAAAAAAGGGGTTTGCGCGACCGGGCTGCGCATGTATAGGGCGGGCAGGAACGTCGCGGTCCGGATTCCCGGCCGTCGGCGCGCATCCCGTTTTCAACCTTTCGCCTGACCCCAGGAGTGAACGCCGCGTGCAAGTCATCGTTCGGGACAACAATGTTGAACAGGCGCTGAAGGCGCTCAAGAAGAAGCTGCAGCGTGAAGGCGTGTTCCGCGAGATGAAGCTTCGCCGCCACTACGAAAAGCCGTCCGAGCGCCGCGCCCGCGAGAGCGCCGAGGCCGTCCGCCGCGCCCGCAAGGTCGAGCGCAAGCGGATCGAGCGCGAAGGCTTCTGAAGCCCGCCACAATGCGGTTCTGGGCGCCCCGGCTGGTCCGCGGGCGCCTTTTGCTGTTTCTGCTGTGCGCCTGGCCGGCCGCGGCGATGGACACCACCTATCTGGTCCAGCACATCTGCGCCGACCCCGCGGTGCTGCCCTTCGAAGCCGCCTGCACCGCGCCCCGCCCGGCCGAGGCCGGACCCCATGGCGCCCCCTTGCCCTGGCGCCGCTTCGACCGCTTCCGCGAACAGGCCAGCGATTCCGTGCTGTGGCAGAGGCGGGGCACCACGCTGGTGGCGCAGACCTTCGACTTTCCGCCCTTCGGCACCCACCAACCCGCGCATGATGGCGGCGACCTGATCGGCCCGCGCGGCGATGGCGTGGGCGTGTGGATGACGCAGGATGGCGCCTCCGGCGTGTTGTGGTTCCAGGCGCCCGAATGCGCCGATGGGCGCGAGGCAGGCCTCGGCGGCTGGTTGTTATGGGCCGGGCAGCCAGCCCTGGAATGGCGCGAGCGCCTGGTCTTCCTGCACGCCACCCGCGCGGCCGCGCGCTGCCCCTTCCGCCATGTGCCGAGCCTGACGCGCTGGCGCCTGATGGAGGTGGACTACCCCTGGTGGGAAGGCGAGGCCGAGCGGCCGGCCTTCCGCGCGCAGACCGTGGTCTCGGAGCATTATGACGGGCGCGACGTGCCGCGCGCGCGGCATATGGAGCGCTTCTGGTTCGCCCGGCATCTGGGGAAATTGCGCTGGGAGAATTGGGAAAACCCGGCGCTGAGCCGCCGCGTGCCGGATGCGGCGCAGCAGGCCCGGGCGGTCGAGCGATGCCCCGTAGTGGCCGGCAGCGTGGCGCCGGCGCCTGGCTGGGTGATGGCGGATTGCCGGATGTGGACGCGCTTCGAACGCGGGGCGCAGGCGATGCCGGGCTGGCCGCCGGCTGAGTAGCGTGCGCTGGACCAGGCCGGCACGGCCGGGGCGTGAATCGCCCGCCTGATCGAGTAGCCGGCGCTGTCAAAAACTGTTAACCGCGCGCCCGATGAATCACTTCCTGGACTTCGAAAAACCCATCGCCGAGCTGGAAGGCAAGGTCGAGGAGCTGCGCCGCACCACGGAAACCGGCGGGATCGATGTGGCCGAGGAGGTTTCGCGCCTGCAGGACAAGGCGTCGAAGCTGCTGGCAGCGACCTATGCCAAGCTCTCGCCCTGGCAGAAGGCGCAGGTGGCGCGCCACCCCGAACGGCCCAAGGCGCTGGATTATGTGCGGCATCTGATCACGGATTTCACGCCGCTGGCCGGTGACCGCGCCTTTGCCGATGATGCGGCGGTGATTGGCGGGCTGGGCCGTTTCCGCGGCCGCGCGGTGGCGGTGCTGGGCACCGAGAAGGGGCGCGATACCGAGACGCGCGTGCGGCACAATTTCGGCATGGCGAAGCCCGAGGGCTATCGCAAGGCGCGGCGGATCATCGAACTGGCGGGGCGGTTTGACCTGCCGGTGCTGTCGTTTGTCGATACCTCGGGCGCGTTTCCGGGCATCGAGGCCGAGGCGCGCGGCCAGGCGGAGGCGATTGCGCGCAGCATCGAGGCCGGGCTGGAAGCGCCGGTGCCGTTTGTGGCGACGATCATCGGCGAGGGTGGTTCGGGCGGCGCGATTGCGCTGGCCGCGGCGGA
>JAIXVH010000070.1 GCA_027483125.1 Acetobacteraceae bacterium
CGCGCCATTGTGCGGGACCCCAAGCTGTTCCTGTTCGACGAGCCACTGTCCAACCTGGATGCCAAGCTGCGCGTGACCATGCGCGCGGAGATCAAGCGCCTGCAACGGCGCCTGGGCGTGACCAGCCTGTTCGTCACGCATGACCAGGTGGAGGCGATGACGCTGGGCGACCGCCTCGTGGTCATGCATCAGGGCCGCGCGGCACAGATCGCCACGCCCATGGAAATCTGGTCCCACCCGGCGGACACCTATGTCGCGGGCTTCATCGGCAGCCCGTCGATGAACTTCCTCCCCGGCATGATGGAAGGCGGCGCGGTGCGATTGGAGACCGGCCTGCTGCTGCCAGTGACCGCCCCGCTGGCCGATGGTCACAAGGTCACGCTCGGCATCCGGCCGGAGCACCTGCTGATCGGCAGCGGCGGCCTTTCACTGGCCGTCGAACTGCTGGAACCGCTGGGCGGAGAAACCGTGGTGCATGGCAGGCTGGAAAACGGCACCACAGTCGTCGCCAAGGTACCCACCGGGGCCGCGCCGCATGACACGCTCGGCGTGATCCTGCCGCTCGACAAACTGCATCTGTTCGACGCGGAAAGCGGCAAGCGCCTCTAGACCGGTTTCACAGCAAACATGTGTGGTTCAACCGGTCTAGCTCTTTGCTTTGCCGCATTTTCCGAGTCGCTACGCGTGTCCGCTTGGCTTGAAAATGCTCTAGTCAGGCGCCCGCCATCACTATGCCATCGATGCGGATGGTCGGCGCATCCGTGCCGCGCCGGAACACTAGGTCATTGGCCGGCACCATGCGCAGGAACATCTCCGGCAGGCGGCCGGCAATGGTGATCTCGCTGACCGGTTCGGCCAGCGCGCCGTCGCGGATCATGAAGCCCGCGGCACCTCGGCTGTAGTCACCCGTCACCGGGTTCACGCCCATGCCGATCATCTCGGTCACGAACAGCCCCTCGCGGATATCGGCCATCAGCGCGGCGGGTGTCAGCGCACCCGGCGCCAACCACAGATTGGTGGTTGCGGGTCCCGGCGGGCCGCCGGTCCCACGGCTGGCATGGCCTGTCGAGCGCAGCCCCAATTGCCGCGCGCTGCGCCAATCCAGCACCCAGGATTGCAGCACACCGTCTTCGACCAGCGCCAGCGGCGCGCAGGGCGTGCCCTCGCCATCGAAGGGGCGTGAGCGCAGGCCGCGCGGCCGCGTCGCGTCATCCATCACGCGCAGGCCCGGCGCCAGCACGGGCTTACCCATGCTGTCCTTCAGGAAGGAGGTGCCGCGCGCCACCGACGCGCCGTTGATCGCGCTGGACAGATGCCCGAGCAGGCTGCCGGCCACGCGCGGGTGAAACACCACCGGCAAGGTCGCTGTTGTGGGCCGGCGGGCGTTCAGCCGCGCGACGGCCTGTTCGCCGGCGCGGCGGCCGAGAGCGGCGGCGTCATCCAGATCGGCCAGGTGCACCGCGGTCGCGTAGTCGTAATCGCGCTCCATCGCGGTGCCCTGCCCCGCCAGCGCGGTGGCCGAGACGCTGTGCGACGTGCGCGCCCATTCGCCGGCGAAGCCGCGCGAGGTCGCGAGCGCCACCCGGTTGCGCTGCCAGCCGGCTTCAGCGCCTTCGCTGTTGGTGACGCCACGTACCGCCAGCGCAGCCTCTTCGGCCATCGCAGCGCGGGTCACCAGCGCGTCGGCGGAGGGTTCGTTGCTGTCCTCGAGGTCCAGTGCCGCCATGGAGATCGGCGCCGCTTCGGGGATGGCGGCGAAGGGGTCTTCTGGCACTACGCGCGCCATCGCGACGGCACGCTCGGCCAGTGCGGCGAAACCTCCCGGGTCGGAGCGCGTGGATGAGACGCTGGCACTGCGCGCGCCCACGAAAACCCGCAGGCCGAGATCAAGCGATTCCGCACGTTCCAGATGCTCAAGCTTGCCCAGGCGCCGTTGCACCGAGAGCGACGCGCTCTCCACCAACAGCGCATCTGCGGCATCCGCGCCGGCGCGGCGCGCGGCATCCACCAGGGCGGCGAGACGATCCAGCCGGTTCATGCCGCGAGCTTCTCGACGATATGGGCCAGGCCAGGCACCTGGTCCGCCGGCCCCATGGTGGCGAGCGTGGGCGTGCCGCGGAACAGTTTCGCGGCCAGGCCCTGCACGTCATCGATGGTGACGGCGGCGATCTTGGCCTTGGTCTCCTCGGTCGGGATCACGCGGCCATGGACCTGGAGTTGCCGGGCCAGCTGTTCGCAGCGCGAGCCTGTCGATTCCAGCGACATCAGCAGCGATGCGCGCAGCTGCGCCTTGGCGCGTGCGAGTTCATCGGCCGTGATGTCGTACTGCACACGGCGCAGTTCATGGAGCGTCACGGGGACAAGTTCGGCCGCCTCCTTCTCGCCGGTGCCGGCATAGATGGCAAAGAGGCCGGAATCCTCGAAGGGCTGGGCGTAGGAGTAGATGGAATAGACCAGGCCGCGCTTCTCGCGGATTTCCTGGAACAGGCGCGAGGACATGCCGCCACCCAGGATGGTCGAGAGCAGCATCAGCGCGTGGCTGTGCTGGTGGCGGAAGGGCAGTGCCTCGAAGCCGAGGACCAGATGCACCTGGTCCAGGTCACGCGCTTCGCGGAACTCGCCGCCGGAGTAGCGGGCGGCTTCGGCGCTGTCGGGCGACGCGATCGGCAGGTCCGCGAAATGGCGGCGCGCCAGTTCCACGACATCATTGTGCTGCACGGCGCCGGCGGCGGCGACGACCATGTTCGCGGGGCCGTAGTTGCGCCGCATATAGCCCGTCAGCGCGTCGCGCGGCATCGCCTTGATGATGTCCTCGGTGCCGAGAGTGGGACGGCCCATCGGTTGCGTCGCATAGGCGGTGCTTTGGAAATGGTCGAAGACGATGTCATCCGGCGTGTCATTCGCCTGGCCGATTTCCTGCAGGATCACGCCGCGTTCGCGTTCCAGCTCCTCGGGGATGAAGGTGGAATGGCACAGGATGTCGCCGATGATGTCGGCTGCCAGCGCCACATCCTCCTTGAGCACCTTGCAGTAATAGGCGGTGTTCTCGCGCGCGGTGTAGGCGTTCATCTGCCCGCCCACGTCTTCCATCTCACGCGCGATCGCCGCCGCGTCACGCTTCGTGGTCCCCTTGAAGGCCATGTGTTCGAGGAAGTGGGAGGCGCCGTTCTCGGCGGCCGTCTCATGCCGCGTGCCGGCGGCGATATAGGCGCCGAAGGAGATGGTCTCCACGCGCGGCATGGCCTCGGTGACGATGGTCAGGCCGGAGTCGAGACGGGTGACGCGGATCGGTTCTTCAGACATGCATTTCCTGACGAAGTCGCAGTGCGAGGACGGGATCGTCCGTGGTGATCGATGAAGGTGCCATGGCGAAGGCCGCGCGCAAGGTCGCTTCGTCATCGGCGCGCCAGATATTGGTGGTGCCGCGGGTCGCTTCCAGCAGGCGGGGCAGGTTCTTCGCGTCATAACCGAAACCCACGCCGTTGCACCCAAGCATGGCGGCGAGTGCGTTCAGCGTCCAACCCGAATGCCAGCCGAGGAAGGCGGGGCCGATAAGGAAATCCTTGTCCGGAAAGCGCGATTCCAAAAGTGCCGCTGGCATGAAGGACATCAGGCGCACGCGGGCGGGGATGCGCGAGAGGTCGTCCATCACGGCGGCCAGCAGGCGCGGGTCGAAGC
>JAIXVH010000425.1 GCA_027483125.1 Acetobacteraceae bacterium
CCCTCACTGCCGCCGCCGTCACCTCCACCACCGATCCCCCGTCCACCACCCTCGCCGCCTCCCCCCTCGCCGCCGCCACCACCACCACCCACCGCCGCGCCACGCCCCGATGCGGTGCCCAAGCTGCGGCAATTCCTCGCACCCGAGATCGCGCAGGGCCTGGTCACCGTCGATGGCAATGCGCAGCGCGTGATGGTGCGCATCAAGAATCGCGGCATGTTCCCTTCGGGCTCGGCCACGGTCGATGCGCGCTTCCAGGACATCCTGCGCCGCATCGGCGATGCGCTGCGCGACGAACCCGGCGCAGTGCAGGTGCTGGGCCATTCCGACAACCAGCCCATCCGCACCGTGCGCTTCCCCTCCAACCACGCGCTGTCCGAGGCGCGGGCACAGGCGGCGATGGAAGTGATCGTGGCGGCCAATGGCACCCCTGCGCGCTTCCGCGCCCAAGGCCGCGCGGATGCCGAACCGCTCGCCCCCAATACCACGCCAGAGGGTCGCGAGGAGAACCGGCGCATCGAAGTCGTGCTGCTGAGGGAGGGCCGCTGATGCGCGCGCTGTTCACCATTCCCGCACTCGGCGCGCTGCTGGGTGTGTTGCTGCTGGATGTCGTCATCTGGATCTTCTCGCCGCTGCTGGCGGAAGCCTTCGACGCCATCTGGCTGCGCGCCATCCTGGTCGCACTCCCGGTCATCCTCTGGGCCGCCATCTTCTTCCTCATCGGCCGCAAGCGCGAGGCGCGCGATGCGGGCCTGGTGGAAGCCGCCGCCGCGCCCGACCCGCAGGCCAAGCGCGACGAAGCCGCGGCCGAGGAAGAGGAAGCGCTGCGCGCCAAGCTGACCGAAGCGCTGACCAAGCTGAAGACCGCGACCGGCGGCAAGGGCGGCTACCTCTATGACCAGCCCTGGTACGCCATCATCGGCCCGCCCGGTTCGGGCAAGACCACCGCGCTGCTGAATTCCGGCCTGGAGTTTCCCTTGGCGGAAGGCCGCGTCGGCGGCGTGGGCGGCACGCGTTTCTGCGACTGGTGGCTGACCGAACGCGCGGTGCTGATCGACACCGCCGGCCGCTACACCACGCAGGACAGCGATGCCGATGCCGACAAGGCCGGCTGGGAACGCTTCCTGGACCTTGTGAAGAAGAACCGCCCGCGCATGCCGCTGAACGGCGTGCTGGTGGCCTTCGGCGTGGACATGCTGGCCAAGCTCGACGCGCCGCAGCGCGAGGCGCATGCCCGCGCCGTGCGCCGGCGCATCAATGAATTGCAGACCCGCCTGGCGCAGCGTTTGCCGGTGTATTGCATGGTCACCAAGTCGGACCTGCTGCCCGGCTTCGTGGAATTCTTCGATGATCTGGACCGCGAAACGCGCCAGCAGGTCTGGGGCTTCACCTTCCCGCTGAAGGCGACGCCCGAAGGCGCGGTCACGCAATTCGCCGAGGAATACAAGGCGCTGTCCGAACGCCTGATGCAGCGCCTGATCGAGCGTTTGCAGAACGAACGCGGCCCGCAGCAACGCGCGTTGATCGCGGGCTTCCCGGCGCAATTCGCCTCGCTCGAAGCGCCGCTCCAGGCCTTTGTGCAGGCGGCCTTTGGCGGCTCGCGCCTCGACCCCGCGCCGATGCTGCGCGGCGTGTATTTCACCTCCGGCACGCAGGAGGGCACGCCGCTCGACCGCCTCGCCGGCGCGCTGTCGCGTTCCTTCGCGCTGGACCCCGCGCGACCTGCTTCCATCATGGGGCAGAAGGGCCGCTCCTACTTCCTCGGCCGGCCGCTGCGCGATGTGGTGTTCAACGAGGCACGGCTGGCTGCGAATGATCGCGGCGTCGCCTCACGCCGGCGCCTGGTGCAGATCGGCGCCTGGGCGGCGGCGCTGCTGCTGGTGCTGGGTGGCGCCGGCTGGGGCTGGATGGCCGGCAACACCGAAGCCGCGCGCAATGCGCGCCTGGCGGCTGCCGTCACCACCGCAGAAGGTGGCGCGCGCGGCGCACCGCTGGACCGCGTGAGCAGCCCCGACCTGTCCGGCGTGCTGGCCTATCTGGAAGCCACGCGCGCACTGCCGCCGGCGGCTGCCGGCCCGGGCCCCGGCCTTGGCCTCAGCCAGGAGGAGATGCTGACCCAGGGCGCGCAAAGCGCCTATCGGCGCGCGCTGGACCGCGTGCTGCTGCCACGCCTGCTGGCGCGGCTGGAGGTGCAGATTCGCGAAGGTCTGCAACGCCCGGATTTCCTCTACGAAGCCACGCGCGTCTATCTGATGCTCGGCCGCCAAGGCCCGCTCGATCGCGGCCTGGTGCGCGAATGGTTCGCGCTTGATTGGCAGACCGCCTTCCCAGGTGCGGTGAACCAGCCGGGGCGCGATGCGCTCGGCCGGCATCTCGAAGCGCTGCTGTCGGGCCCGCTGGCGGAATACCCGCTGGATGGCGCGCTGGTGGATGAGGCGCGCCGCGTCTTCTCGCGCCTGCCGATGGCACAGCGCGTCTATTCCCGCCTGCGCGCCAGCGCCGAGAACATCCCCGCCTGGACCCCCGCGCAGCCGCTTGGCCAGGCGGGCCAGCGCTTCTTCGCGCGCGCCTCCGGCCGGCCACTGACCGAGGGCGTGGCCGGCCTCTACACCATCGATGGCCTGTATCGCGGCGTGCTGCCGCGCATCCCCGCCGCCGTGCTGGAAGCGGCCAGCGAGAGCTGGGTGCTGGGCCCGGCCGC
>JAIXVH010000336.1 GCA_027483125.1 Acetobacteraceae bacterium
CCATCCTGGGTGATGAACAGCATGTCCAGGCTGGTGATGGTGTTGCGCATCCACATGGAGCTTTCGCGCGGCGTGCCCCAGTCGAACAGCATGCCCTCATCGGGCGCGACGCTGGGGCGGAACATCAGCCCGATGATCTGGTGATCCGGGTTGACCGCCATCTCCACCGTGAAGCGGTGGCGCGTACCGTCGCGGGTGATGATCACCAGCGGTTCGGTGGGCAGCCGCGGCTGCGGCCGGTCCACGCCGGGCTGCGCGAGGGCGGGGGTGGCCAGCAGGCCCAGGAGGAAAGGTCGGCGCTTCATGCCCCGATCATGGCATGGCGCCGGCCAAAAGGGCAGCGGTGCCCGGCAGCAAAGGCCCATGGCGCGGCGCATCGGCGAGCGTGGTGAACCAATGCTCCGGCGGGTTGCGCCCGGCGGCGCGGTTCAGGGTCAGGCCGCGCAGCACCGCCTCGGCCGCGGGCGGCAGGCGGGCGGGCGGGGTCTGGCTGTTCAGCACGCCCCAGGCCCCGGCCCAGCAGCGCGCCACCGACCACGGGTTGTACCCGCCGCCGCCCAGCAGGATGAAGCGCGGGGCGGCGTGCATCAGCGCGGATATCACCGCCCAATGCGCCTGGTTGGACATGGCCAGGCGTGAGAGCGGGTCCTCCACGATCGCATCCGCCCCGCATTGCAGCATGATCGCCTGCGGGCGCAGCCGCGCCGCCAGCGGCAAGATGGCGTGGCGCAGCACGGCCAGCATGTCGGTGTCGGTGGCACCCTGGGGCAGCGGGTAGTTGGCATGGGTGGGGCCGTGGTCAGTGCCGGTGAAGGGCCAGCGCCCGGCCTCATGCACCGAGAGGGTGAAGACGCGCGCGTCATCGGCGAAGGCATCCTCCACGCCATCGCCGTGATGCGCGTCGATATCCACGTAGAGGATATTGGTCAGGCCCTGGTCCAGCCATTCCAGGATGCCCAGTGCGGCGTCATTGACGTAGCAGAAGCCCGAGGCGCGGTCGGGCCGGCCATGATGCGTGCCGCCGCCTGGCACATGCACGATGCCCGGCGCGCGGGCGGTGAGGCGGGCGGCCAGCAGCACGCCGCCGGCGGAGGTGGCGGGGCGGCGGAAGATCTCGCGATAGACCGGGTTGCCATCGGCACCGATGCGGTGGCGTTCGCGGTGGGCCGGGTCCACCTGCTGCGTGGCCTCGGCCCGCGCCAGGGCTGCGATGTAGTCGGGCGTGTGGAAGCGCGTGAGCTCGGCGGCGCTGGCCTGCGGGCTGTCCCGGTAGCGCGCCGGGTCGTGCCAGCCCAGCGCGCGGATCAGGTCGAGCGTGGTGGAGACGCGCGGGATGGCGAGCGGGTGCTTCGCGCCGTAGGTGGAGCCGCGATAGACTTCGCTGCCGATCAGGACCGGCGCTGTCACCTGTCGTCCATCATGTCCCTTGGGGCATCCCCATCGGCACCACCGTCTTCACCAGGCTCGCATCCAGCGCCTCGTAATCATGGTAGCCGATGGTCTCGTACAGCTCCGCCCGCGTCTGCATCTTGCCCACCGATTTGTGGGTGCCGCCCTCGGCACGAATCTCGGCATAGAGCTCGCCCATCGCCTTGGCCGCGATGCGCAGATGCGACACCGGCCAGATCACCATGGCATAGCCCATCGCCTGGAATTCGGCCGCGGTGAAGAAGGGCGTGCGGCCGAATTCGGTCATGTTGGCCAGCAGCTTCACGCCCGGCATGCGGCGGGCGAATTCCTCGAACATTTCCCGGGTTGTCAGCGCCTCGGGGAAGATCGCATCGGCGCCCGCTTCCAGATAGCGCTTGGCGCGGTCCACGGCGGCATCCATGCCTTCGCTCGCCACCGCATCGGTGCGCGCGATGATATAGAGGTGCCGGCGCGCCTTGCGGGCGGCTGCCACCTTGGCGGACATGTCATCCGCGCTCGCCAGCTTCTTGTCGTTCAGATGCCCGCATTTCTTGGGCAGCAGCTGGTCTTCCAGATGCACCGCACCCGCGCCCGCATCCTCGAAGCAGCGGACCATGTGCATGACATTCAGCGCCTCGCCATAGCCGGTATCGCCATCGACCAGCACCGGCAGGCCGGAAGCCCGCGTCACCTGGCGGACATACCAGCACACATCCTCGACCGTGATCATGCCGAGATCAGGCAGGCCCATAGTGGCGGACATGGCGGCCCCGGACATGTACAGCGCCTCAAACCCCTGCTTCTTCGCCAGCAAGGCCGCGATGCCCAGATGCGCGCCGGGCATGCGCAGTATCTCCGGCCGCTCCAGCAGCGCGCGGAAGCGCTGACCTGCGGGCATGTCGGGCAGATCGGCACCGATCACATAGGGCATTGTCCTGGCCTTTCCTTGCAACCTCTGCCGGCCTGCATAGCGCCGGCTGCGGTCGCGGTCACGCCCGGGCGGCGGCCCAATGCAGCGCGGCCTCGGCCTCGGCCGAGGGGAAGGCGCGATATTCCGGCCGCTGGCCGAAGGTGCCGAGCAGCCCGACCCAGGCGGTCATCAGCGCGCTGTCGGTCACCACGGCCTTGCGGCGCACCCGGTCGCGCAGGCCGAAACCGGCCGGCAGCTCGCGCAATTCCTGGGCAAGACCATCCAGGGTGAAACCTTCGAAGCCGGTCGCATCCACCCAGATGCCGATCTCGGCATGGCGTTCCAGCCGTTCGCGCGCGATGCGGAACACCTCCTCCACCTCGGCGCGCGACATCTGGCCCGCGCAGCGCAGCGCGAGCACGTCATCAGGCGCTGCAACCCATTCGATCATGCGGGCATGATCACACGAAGAACAGGAATGTCACCAACACAAAGAGCGGAAGCAGGAAGACGCAGGCCCAGCCGAAATAGCCGAAGAAGCTCGGCATGCGCACGCCATTCTCCTCCACGATCGCCTTGACCATGAAGTTGGGCGCATTGCCGATATAGGTGTTGGCACCCATGAACACCGCGCCGCAGGAAATCGCCGCCAGCACCAAGGCGCCCTGCCCCATCAGCCAGGCCGGATCACCGCCGGCCAGGTTGAAGAACACCAGATAGGTCGGCGCATTATCAAGGAAGGAGGACAACGCGCCGGA
>JAIXVH010000210.1 GCA_027483125.1 Acetobacteraceae bacterium
GGCACCGTGCAGAATGTTTTCTCCCTGGCCGGTTTCTCGGCCGCCCATGACGCCATATCGCGCGAATGCCCGACGACGCCCGCACGCCGCTGAAGGCCTTCCCCCAGGCCGCCCGCCCGCTGCCGCCCGAGGCGTCGCTGAACGCCGAGGAGCGTGCGCGCATCCTGGCCAAGGCCGCGATCTTCTCGCCACCTGATGCGACGCTGCCCGATGGCCGGCGCGACCTGGTCGGCATGACCCACGCCCAGCTGGTCGAGGAGATGCGCGGCATGGGCGAGAAGCCCTTCCGCGCCAAGCAGCTCTGGCACTGGATCTACCACCAGGGTGCGCGTGACTTCGGGGTGATGAACAGCATCGCCAAGCCGATGCAGGCCAAGCTTGCGGAACGCTTCGTGGTGGGCCGCCCGGAAGTCGCCACCGAACAGACCAGCGCCGATGGCACGCGCAAATGGCTGTTCCGCTTCCGCGACCAGCAGCAGGTCGAGACGGTCTATATCCCCGAGGATGACCGCGGCGCGCTGTGCATCTCGACGCAGGTGGGCTGCACGCTGTCCTGTTCCTTCTGCCACACCGGCACGCAGAAGCTGGTGCGCAACCTCGGCGTGGCCGAGATCGTCGGCCAGTTCATGGCGGCGCGCGACAGCTATGGCGAATGGCCGACGCCGAAGGGTGAAGAGGGCCGGCGCCTGTCCAACATCGTCGTCATGGGCATGGGCGAGCCGCTCTACAATTACGAAAACATCCGCGACGCGCTGGTCATCATCATGGATCATGAGGGCATCGGCCTGTCGCGCCGGCGCATCACGCTGAGCACCTCGGGCGTGGTGCCGGTGATGGATCTCTGCGGGCAGGAGCTGGGCGTGAACCTGGCCGTCTCGCTGCACGCGGTGCGCGATGATCTGCGCGACGAGTTGGTGCCGCTGAACCGCAAATACCCGATCGCGGAATTGCTGGCCGCCTGCCGGCGCTACCCCGGTGCGTCCAACGCACGGCGCATCACCTTCGAATACGTCATGCTGAAGGGCATCAATGACAGCGTGGCCGAGGCGCAGGAACTCACGCGGCTGCTGCAAGGTATTCCGGCCAAGGTGAACCTGATCCCCTTCAACCCCTGGCCCGGCAGCCAGTACGAAACCAGCACGCATGCGAGCATCCAGGCCTTCGCGGATGTCTTGTCGCGCGCGGGCTATTCCTCGCCGGTGCGCCGGCCGCGCGGGCGGGACATCCTGGCCGCCTGCGGGCAGTTGAAGACCGAAACCGAACGCGCGCGGCGCGGGTGACGGCATCCCATCCGATGACCGCAGCGCCGCATGGCGTGAAGGGCTGAATCGGATGGGCAAATCCGCGATCCCGATCTCATTGCTGGCCATGGCCGGTTTCGCCTCGGGCTCCAGCATGCGCATGGTCGACCCACTGCTGCCGATGATCGGCCAGGATTTCGGCGTGCCCACGGCTTCCGTCGCGGTGGTGCTGGCGGCGTTTCTGATCACCTATGGCGGCGGGCAATTGGCGACCGGCCCCGCCGGCGACCGCTTCGGCAAATTGCGCGTGGCCGCCTTGGCGCTGATGGCTTTCGGCACCTGCACGGTGCTGGCGGAATTCGCCAGCGATGTCACGCAACTCGCCATGCTGCGCGCGCTGGGCGGGCTGTGTTCGGGGGCGGTCATCCCGCTGCTGATGGCCCATATCGGCGACACCGTGCCCTATGAAGGCCGCCAGGCAGCACTGGGGCACTTCCTGACCGGCAATGTGGTGGCGCAGTTCGTCGCCGGCCCCGCTTCGGGGCTGATCGGTGAGGCCTTCGGCTGGCGCGCCTCCTTCCTCGCCTTCGGCTGCTGCGCGGTGGCGATCGGGCTGGTGCTGGCGGCCAGGCTGGGGCCGGCCATGTGGGAGCGTGGCGGCGGGCCGCGCAGTGCCGGTCCCTTCGCCGGTTTCGCGCGCATTTTCTCGACGCGCAGCGGCCGCCTGCTGATGACCGCGGCCTTCCTGGATGGCGCCTTGCTGTTTGGTGGCGCCTTTCCCTTCGTCGCCTCCTATCTGATCGAAACCCATGGGCTGAACGCTGCACAGGCCGGGCTGGTGGTGGCGGGCTTTGGCGTGGGCGCGTTGGTCTATACGCGCGGCGCGCGGCGGCTTGTGGCGCGGTATGGCGAGACGCGGCTGCTGCTGGGCGGTGGCCTGGCGCTGGCCTTGGTGCTGTGGGCCATTGCGGCGGCACCGGTCTGGTGGGTGGTGCTGGCGGCGCAGATCGGCTGCGGGCTCGCCTTCTACAGTTTCCATGGCGTGTTGCAGGCGCGCGCGACCGAGGCGCTGCCCGATGCGCGCGGCACCGCGGTGGCGTGTTTCGCGATGA
This sequence comes from Acetobacteraceae bacterium, assembly GCA_027483125.1. Taxonomy (GTDB): domain Bacteria; phylum Pseudomonadota; class Alphaproteobacteria; order Acetobacterales; family Acetobacteraceae; genus Rhodovarius. The sequence continues at coordinate 2,354 of JAIXVH010000210.1, forward strand.
GCCTGTTCATGGGGCAGACCGTGGGCAGCCTGGCCTTCGCGGCGATCATGGCGGCGGCGGGCTACAGCGTGGCCTTCGCGCTGGCCGGCGCCGGCATGGTGGGGCTTGCGGTCTGGTGCGCGCGGGCCTTGCGCAGCCGCTGACGTGCTGCCGGCTTCATCTGCCGTTCATGTGAAACGCAGCCAGCGTTCATGCCCGCGACAGCAGCGTGTCAGCCGTCTGCGGCAAACAGGGTGCACGGCACGCGCCGCATCCGAACGGAGACACGATCATGACGACCACCACCCGCCGCCTGACGCTCGGCATCGCCCTGGCCCTCGGCATGGCCGCGCCCGCCGCGGCCAATGCGCCTGTCCGCAATGACAGCATCACCATCCAGCAGGTGGAGGCCGCGCAGCAGGCCTGGGGTGCCGCGCTGGTGCGCATCGCGACCGCGCATCGCGAAGGCGGGGCGGAGCGTGCGCGTGCCGTCGCCGGCGAGGTGCTGGACGCCGCCTATGGCTATGCCGCGGGCCCCGTGCTGTTCAAGCCGACGCTGACGGTCGCGCCGCAGACCTTCCGCACCACGCGTGAGGGCGCGCTGGCCTATTTCGTTGGCGGCAACCCTGCCTTCCCGCATGACAGCGGCTTCGCGCTGAATGGCTGGCAGCGGGTGGAGATCAGCAATTCCGCCGTGGTCATCCAGGGCCGCACCGCGCTGACCCAGGGCAATGTGCGCCTGACCGACGGCCAGGGCCGCGTGGTCACGGTGGACAAGACCTGGGGCTTCGTGCGCGATGATGCCGGTGCGCTGCGCATCGTGCTGCACCACTCCTCGCTGCCTCACGCACGGTGATTGGGTGGGGCCGTGCCGCCCGGTTCGGGCGGCACGGCCTCGATCCGATAGCCCAGCCCGCGCAGCGTGCCGATCAGGGGGCGCGAGAAGGGGTCATCCAGCTTGGCGCGCAGCCGGCGGATATACACATCGACCACATTGGTCAGCGGATCGGCACTGGCACCCCAGACCGCCGCCAGGATGCGCTCGCGGCTGAAGACCCGGCCCGGCGCGCCCATCAGCAGATCCAACACGGCCAGTTCCTTGGCGGTCAGTGCGACCTCCTGCCCGGCGCGGCGGGCGATGCAGCGGGCGCGGTCCAGTTCCAGGTCGGCCACCCGCGGGTTGGCGGGCGGCGCGCTGCGGGTGCTGCGCGCGCGCCGGCCCAGCGCCTCGATGCGCGCCAGCAATTCCTCGAAGGCGAAGGGCTTGGCCAGATAGTCATCGGCGCCGCCGCGCAGGCCCGCGACCCGCGCTTCCGTTCCACCCCGCGCGGTCAGCACCAGGACTGGCAGCTCATTGCGTTCGGCGCGCAGTGTCGTCAGCACATCCATCCCCGACAGGCCGGGCAGGTTCAGGTCAAGGATCATCGCCGCCGCATCGCCCGTCCCGGTCAGTTCCGCGGCCAGGCTGCGCGCTGCCTCCAGCGCGTCCGGGCCATTGGTCGCGAGCATCACGCTATGCCCCTCCGCGCGCAGCCCGCGTTGCAGGAAGCCGGCCACACGGGGATCGTCCTCAGCCAGCAGCAGCCTCATGCCGCGACCTCCCGCATAAGCGGCATGGCCAGCCGCGCCACTGCCCCGCCGCCTGGTCGCGGCACCAGCGTCACCTCGCCGCCCTGGCGTTCCGCCAGCGCCCGCGCGATGGCAAGGCCGAGCCCGGTGCCGTCAGCGCGATGCTCGCGCGCCGCGGCGGTGCGATAGCCGCGCGCGAATAGCCGCGGGACCTCCGCCGCCGCTATGCCAATGCCGCGATCGGCGATCTCGAGCCGCCACAGCGCCGCGGCTTGGTCGGTCATGGCTGTCAGCGTCACCTCTCCGCCGGGGCGGGAATAGCGCACGGCATTGTCCACAAGCGCGCCCAGCACCTGGCGAAGCCGCGACGGATCGGCCCAGAGCGCGGCATCATCCGCATCCGCCAGATGCAGCGTGACGCCGCGTTCCCGCGCCAGGAAGCGCCAAGCCTGCACCACGGCGTGCAGCGCCTCCTCCGCCTGCACCCGCGTGCAGTCGAGCGACAGCGCGGCCACATCGGCACTGCCCAGCACCAGAACATCCTCCACCAGGTCACCCAACTGGCGCGCGGTGTCGCGCAGGCGCTCCAGCACCTGGCGGTATTCGGCGGCATCGGCGGTGGGTGCGCGCAGCGCCACCTCCACCTCGCCGCGCAGCACGGTGGCGGGCGTGCGCAATTCATGGCCGATATCGGCGAGCAACTGCCGGCGCTGGGCATCGGCCTCGGACAATTCGGCGAGCGCGGCCGACAGCGCCTCGGTGCGCGCCGCGACCTGGCGTTCGAGGCCTTCGCGCAGCGCCTGTTCGGCGGCGCGGCTCTGCGCCAGTTCCTCGGCCAGGCTGTTCATGCAGCCGGCCAATGCGGCGAATTCGCCATCGGCCTGGGGCGGGACACGATGGTCCAGCCGGCCACGGCCGAGTGCGGTGGCGCCGGCCTGCAACTCCAGCACCGGCCGGCGCAGCGCGGCGGTGAACCACAGCGCCAGCAACAACGCCAGGCCCAGCAGCAGCAGCGTGCCGCCCAAGGCCAGCAGCCGAGCCCGCGCGAGCGATGCATCCGCCGCGCGCCGTTCCTCGGCGACCGAGGCGGCTTCGGCGCGCAGCGCATCCCGCAGCACCTGGCGCAGCGCTTGCCCGTCCAGCAGCGCATCCAGCCGTTCCCAGGCGGGCAGCGGCCCGGTGCCGGATGCGGGCAGGCGGTCGATCTCGGCGAGCATGGCCAGCAATGCGGCATCCAGCCGGCGCAGCGCTTCCTGCCGCGCGGCGTGGCCCGCGGGGTCCTTGCCGCGGTCGCGGTCCAGCCGCTCAGCCTCGGCGCCGACGGTGCGCAGGCCGGTGATGCGCTGCTGCATCGCCGCGACCAGCGCGGGGCCCAGCGCCGGGTCGGGCGCGGCACCCAGCAGCTGCTCGAGCACCCAGGCCGAGAGCCGGTGCTTCTCAGCAGAGATCTCCTGCAAGCCAGACTGCAATTGACCAGCCAGGCGCCCACGGATGATGCGGTGTTCAGCCAGGCCCAGCACCCACCAGGCCAGCGCACCCTGGGCCAGCGCGAGCAGGCCCATCAACAGGAAGGCGTGGCGGAGGCGGCGGGAGAACATTCCGCGCTCTAATCGATTTATGTCGATCATGGAACGGGGCCGTCGCGGCACCGCCTGACCAAAGCTTCATGTGGGCGGCGCGCCCCGGAGCCCTATCTGCATCGTGATGAACATCGACAACCGCACTCAGTGGGACACGCTGAAGTCCCTCGTCCCCTATCTATGGCCCAAGGGCGAACCGGGCCTTCGCCTGCGAGTCGTGCTCTCGCTGGTGTTCCTGGTGGCCGCCAAGGCGTCGAACGTGCTGGTGCCGGTGATGTACGCCCGCGCGGTGGACGCGCTCGCCCCGGCATCGGGCGGTGCGGCGATTGCCGTGATCCCGATCGCGCTCGTCATCGGCTATGGCATCACCCGCGCCATGAACAGCCTCTTCGCGGAGTTGCGCGATGCGATCTTCACCAAGGTGCAGGCGCGCGCCACGCGGCAGATCGCGCTGCAGGTCTTCCAGCATCTGCATGCGCTGTCCTTGCGGTTTCATCTTGATCGGCAGACCGGCGGGCTCTCCCGCCTGATCGAGCGGGGCGTGCGCGGCATCACCTTCGTGCTCGACTTCATGCTGTTCAACATCCTGCCGACGCTGCTGGAAATCCTGATGGTCAGCGTGATCCTGTGGTGGATGTTCGACTGGTCCTTCACCGCCGTCACGCTGGCAACGGTCGCGGTCTACATCACCTTCACCCTGCTCTTCACCGATTGGCGGCTGCAATTCCGCAGGCGCATGAACGAAACCGACCAGCAGGCCAATACGCGGGCCATCGACAGCCTGCTGAACTACGAGACGGTGAAGTACTTCAACAATGAAAAGCACGAGGCGCGGCGCTATGACGCCTCGCTCGCGCGCTACGAAAAGGCCTGGAGCCAGTCAGAGGTCACGCTGAACGGGCTGAATGCCGGCCAGCAGGTGATCATCGCGATCGGGCTGTCCATCATCATGCTGATGGCGGCCTATGGGGTGGCGGCGGGGCGGATGTCGGTGGGCGATTTCGTGCTGGTCAACACCTACATGATCCAGATGTTCATTCCGCTGAACTTCCTGGGCTTCGTCTACCGCGAGATGAAACAGGGCCTGACCGATATGGAGGCCATGTTCCGCCTGATGCGCGAGGAGCGCGAGGTGGCCGATGCCCCGGGCGCCCCCGCCCTTCCCGCAGGCCCCGGCGCGCTGGTCTTCGAGGATGTGCGCTTCGCCTATCGCCCCGACCGGCAGATCCTGAAGGGCGTGTCCTTCACCGTGCCGGCCGGGCGCATGCTGGCCATCGTGGGCCCCACGGGGGCGGGCAAATCCACCATCTCCCGCCTGCTGTTCCGCTTCTATGACGTCACCGGCGGGCGCATCATCGTCGACGGCGCCGATATCCGCGAGGTCACCCAGGACAGCCTGCGCCAGGCCATCGGCGTGGTGCCGCAGGACACGGTGCTGTTCAACGACACCATCCGCTACAACATCGCCTATGGCCGTCCCGATGCTTCCGAGGAGGAGGTCATCGAGGCCGCGAAACTCGCCCAGGTGCATGACTTCGTCCTCCGCCTGCCGGATGGCTACGACACCATGGTGGGCGAGCGCGGCCTGAAGCTGTCGGGCGGCGAGAAGCAGCGCGTGGCGATCGCGCGCACCATCCTGAAGAACCCGCGCATCCTGATCCTGGACGAAGCGACATCGGCGCTGGACACGCGCACGGAGCAGGACATCCAGGCCGCCCTGCGCACCGTCGCGCGCGACCGCACCAGCCTGGTCATCGCGCATCGGCTGTCCACCGTGGTGGAGGCCGATGAGATCCTGGTGCTGAACGACGGCCAGGTGGCCGAGCGCGGCAATCACGGCGCGCTCATCGCCGCGAACGGCCTCTATGCCGAAATGTGGCGCCGCCAATCCGAGGCCATCGAAGCCGCCGAGGCCGCCGCCGCCGCCCAGGCCGCGGCCGGTTTCGAGCGTGGCATCTCCGCCCGCATGGCCGGCGAAGGCGCGACATGACTGCAATGTAACCCAACCCGGGTTTTCGTTTCGCTCTTGATCCCCCAATTCCGCCCAAACGACTTGGACATCGCCCCCATGGATACCGCGCTCGACGCACAAGCCCCCGAGGACCTCAGCCATGCCGGTTCGGTGGTGGACAAGGCCATCGAATACATGATGCAGCAGAACATCGCGCCGATCTCCGCGGCATCCGCGCTGCTCGGCGGTGCGCTCGGGCTGATGAGCCAGACCATGTCGGACCAGCAGGTGGCCAATGTGCTGCGCCAGGCGCTGCACACGGTCGAAGCGGGGCATCTGCACATGCTGCCGCCCTTGCCGAAATAAGCCTCAGTCCGGGAAGGACCCGTCGGCCTTGAGCACTTCGCCGGCCAGATAGAGGCTGCCGCAGACCAGCACCCGACCCGCCGGCCCAGCCGGCAGCATGGCCAGTGCGGCATCCAGCGTGCCGCCCGGACGCGCCACCCCGCCGGATGCCGCGACGATCTCCTCGACCGCCATGCCCAGATGCTGGCCGGGTTCGCGGATGGCGGTCACGCTGCCGGCCAAGGGCAGGATGGGGCGCAGGAAATCCGCCGCCCCCTTGCCCTGCTTCATGCCGATGATCAGGTGCAGCGGCCGGTCCTGCCATTCCGCCAGATGCCCGGCCAGCACCACGCCCGCGCCGGCATTATGCCCGCCATCGAGCCA
>JAIXVH010000205.1 GCA_027483125.1 Acetobacteraceae bacterium
TTATGCCGTGGCATCAGGCGCGCGGATGCAGCCCGTCCTCGATCAGGCCGCACAGCACATGGCCCAGGGTGATATGCGCCTGCTGTACCAGCGCGGTCGAGGCGGCGGGGATGCGCGCGGGCAGCACCGGATCGGCGCGCAGCTGCGCCAGCACCGCGATGGATGCGTCCAGATGCGCAGCGAGATCCATGCCGGCTGCCAGCGCGCTCATACCATCTCTCGCCGTTGGCGAGCGATGGCATGAAGTTTTGCGCCCTCAGACGCCGGGCGCAAACCTACGGTTTGCTGGGCTATCGCCGGACTGCCGGCGGCGCCCATTCGGGCGCTTGCTGAGTCATGTTCCGTGGGTTTTGGTATCACACCCATTGCCCGCGCAGGAAACCCAGGGCGGGCAAAGGCTGCCAGCTGCGCGGCAGATCGGCGCGGCGGATCGGCGCCACGGTGTAGTTGGGCACCGGCTGGCCCTGGCGGCGCAGGAAATCGGCGTAGCTGCGCACCTGCTCGGTGCGCCAGGCCATGTCGCGCTGCGCGGCATCGCGGTTGCGGAACACCTCGGCGACGCGGTGGCGCTTCCCCAGGCTCGCCATCACGGCCCAGAGCGTGTCGTCATCCCGCAGCTTGAGAACCGTGGAATCCATGCGCCATACCATGCTGGCGGCGGAACGGGTGGCGGGTCAAGCGCAGGTTGGGTAAGCCTGTGCGGGAAGGAGACACCCCATGCTGCCACCGCGCGAGAGCATCACCATCGGCTTTGCCCATGTCGCCTATAACTGCCAGGAGCGCCTTGCGCTGCGCGGCACCGGCCTGAAGAGCATCCAGGCCCGCACGCGGGAAGAGCTGGACGCCATGCTGCCGCAGGTGGATGTGCTGAGCCTGTCTGGCATGTGGCGCAACGATATTCCCACACTCGCGCCGCGTTTGCGCTTCGTGCAGTCCATGTCCGCCGGGACCGACCAGTATGACCGCGCCGTGCTGAAGGCCGCCGGCATCCGCCTGGCCAGTGCGGCCGGCGTGAACGCCAATGCCGTCTCCGAACACGCGATCAGCCTGATGCTGGCCATGACCCGCCGCCTGCCCGAGGCGCGCGACAACCAGCACAAGAAGTTCTGGCGCGGTATGATGAGCGACTTCGCGCGGCGCGAGGATGAGCTGGCCGGCAAGACCCTGTTGGTGGTGGGCATGGGCCGCATCGGCTCGCGGCTGATCCGCATTGCCAAGGCCTTCGACATGCGCGTGATCGGCGTGCGCGCCAACCCGGCCGCCGGTGCGGAGGGCGCCGATGAGGTGCATGCGACCAGCGCGCTGCCGGCGCTGCTGCCGCGGGTGGATTTCGTGGTGCTGGTCTGCCCGCTGACCGCCGAGACCACGGGGCTGATGAACGCCACCACGCTCGCGGCCATGAAGCCCGATGCCTATCTGGTGAATTGCGCGCGCGGCAAGGTGTGCGATGAGCCGGCGCTGGTTGCGGCGCTCTCGGCCGGGCGCATCAAGGGTGCGGCGCTGGATGTGACGGCCGAGGAGCCGCTGCCGGCGGAAAGCCCGCTCTGGACCCTGCCGAACGTCTTCATCACGCCGCACACGGCGGGCGAGACCTGCGCCTATGAGGACAACGTCATCGACATCCTGCTGGAGAATCTGGAGCGGCAGTGGCGGGGCGAGACGGTGCTGGTCAACCAGATCGTGTAGCCTCTGATCCGCGCTTGCGCGGTGAATTATGCCAATCGCATAGTATCAGGGTCACTGCGAACCGGCAGCTGGAGACAGGCCCATGAGTGCAAAGGCTGCTGCTGAAACGGCGCGGTATTGGTCGATTTCGGCCAATCTCAACATCCAATGGCCGGCTGTCACCTGGGTCAACAAGCCACCAGCGGACACGCCGCGGAAAAAACCGACCGACCCAACGGGCTATCCCTTCGGCGGTGGCGGCCGTGGCTTTGATTTTTTGCGTGAACTGCAAATACCCCATTTCCGCACCAAACGAAAGAACATCGCTGCTTTGGGGAAGACTTGTTACTTTCCAGGCACCGCATGGTTCATTTGTTCTGCTGAATTCGCCAATATTTTGAGAGAATTACAACCGCAAGGAATTGATACTATAGATATTAACGTCGAATTGGGTGATGGAAACATGCTGCCTACTGGGCATTTTGTTCTGTTTGATATTATTAAAATTTTTGATGCTTATGATTTTGAGGCGATGGGCAGGAAGATTTACATGGAAAGCTTCGGGCCTTATTGTGATCCGCCTCCTTATGACGGGGTGGTATTTCGGTCTGATATTGGGCCAGACGTCCACCTGTTTCGCGACAGAATTGTGCGGTCCAGAATGCATGCCTCGCCAAAGGTCCGGGAAACGCTGCGCAGGGCGGGCATGGAGCGCGCTTTGCGTTGGGTTGATCGAGAAAAGCTACTCTTGCACCCACCCCCTGCAAAGCCTCTGGCCGATTGGCGGGGGCCACTGCGATGAGTGGGTTTGGGTTGCCGCCCCCTATCGCCATCCATGATCGGACGCATCGGTCCTGATCATTGTGAGTTGGTATCAGCCACCGAGGGGCGCTGCCCAATGGCGCGAGAATGCCTCCTGCGCCGGCGTCTCCACCGCGCGCGGATCGTGGTTCGCGCGCACCCATTCGACCGGGTCGCCCTCGATGCCGGCCTCCCGCGCCAGGCAGGCCAGCACCGTCCCGGTCCGCCCCAGCCCGGCGCGGCAGCCGATATAGAACACGCGCTCCGGCTCGGCCGCCATGGCCGCGCGCAGCGCATCCAGCGTGGCGCGCAGCGCGGCCGGGTCAGGCAGGCCGAAATCCTCGATATCCAGCACCAGTGCGGCAGCGGCGCGGTTGGCCGCCTGCGGGTCCAGGCATAATCCGAAAGCGCCTTCGGGCAGGGCCGCGAAAGGCCCCGCCGCGATGCGCGCCCCGAACAGGATCACGCAAGGCTCATCTTCAGCGCGGGCTTCGAA
>JAIXVH010000474.1 GCA_027483125.1 Acetobacteraceae bacterium
CATCGCGAAAGCCGGCACCGAGGATGGCGCGGGGCTGATCGGCGGCAGCGTGATCATCGACCCCAACGGCATGGTGCTGGCGCAGGCTGCGACGCTGGATGACGAGGTGATCATCGCCGAATGCGATTTCGCGCGCTGCCTGCAAGGCCGCGGTCCCGGCAAGATCTTCGATTTCGGCTTCCATCGCCGGCCGCAGCATTACCGCCGCATCATCGATCAGGTGGGGATGGAGCCGATCGGCTGAAGAATCGCGCCCAGCGCGGCGCGCACCGCCGCACGTTCCGCGGCACCCAGGCTGCCGATGCGCTCGACCTGCCGCGCATCCACGCAGGCAATCTTGGCGCAGCGCACCACCGATGGAATGGGCAGCCCCGCGCGCTTCAATCCGCGCACCGGCACGTCACCAGGCCAGGGCGCGTTCTCGGCGGCGGTGATCATCAGCAGCCATACCACGGCCGGCGCCTCGCCGGCCGCAGGTGTGGCGATCACCAACGCCGGCCGATGCGTGCGCGCGGCCTTGTCCGCATAGGGAAAGGGCACGCGCACCACATCCCAGGCGTCACAGCTTGGCATAGCCCTGCGCATCCGCATCCGACCGCCATTCGCTGAAGCTGGCGAAGGGATCTTCGGCGGCTTCCGGCGCGCTTTGCCGCATCAGGATGACGGACTGGCCGCGCTCGACATAGACCAAGGTGTCGCCCGGCTTCAGGCGCAGCTTTTCGCGCACCGCGCGCGGCACGGTGGTCTGCCATTTGCTCGTGATGCGGCTGGACTGCATGGCGCGCCTCGTAAGGAGATGCCTTACCATAGCCGGGCGCGCGTGCCGTGGTAAGCTGTTTCGCATGACCCGCCGCCTCACCCTCGCCGCCGCACAGCTCGGCCCCATCCAGCGCGCCGAAGGGCGTGATGTCGCGGTCGGCCGCATGCTGCGCCTGATGGAAAAGGCACACCAACGCGGCGCGCAGGTGGTGGTCTTCCCCGAACTCGCGCTGACCACCTTCTTCCCGCGCTGGTACGAGGAGGATCTGGCCCAAGCCAACCACTGGTACGAAACCGCCCTGCCGTCGAACGCCACCGCGCCGCTGTTCGAAGCCGCGCGGCGCTACGGCATCGGCTTCCATCTGGGCTATGCGGAACTCACGCCCGACGGGCATCGCTACAACACGGCCGTCTATGTGCATCCCTCAGGCCAGGTGGTGCTGAAATACCGCAAGGTGCACCTGCCCGGACATCGCGATTTCGACCCGGTGCGCCGCGTGCAGCACCTCGAGAAGCGCTATTTCGAACCGGGCGATCTGGGCTTCCCCGTGATCCGCGCACCCATCGCCGACACCGAGGCCAATATCGGAATGATGATCTGCAATGACCGCAGATGGCCCGAGGCCTGGCGCGTGCTGGGGCTGCAGCAGGTGGAACTCGTCATGCTCGGCTACAACACGCCCAGCATCAACGCCGAGAACAAGGGCTTCGAGGCGCATCACCTGCGCGTGGCCCACTCGCATCTCTCGATCCAGGCCGGCGCCTACCAGAATGCCTGCTTCGCGGTGGCCACCGCCAAGGCCGGCACCGAGGATGGGCACGAACTCTTCGGCCATTCCATCATCGTCAACCCGCAGGGCGAGATCATGGCCCAGGCCACCAGCTGGGATGATGAGCTGATCGTGGCCGAAGCCGATCTTGGCATGTGCGAACTGGGCCGGCGCACCATCTTCGACTTCGCCCGCCACCGCAGGCCCGAACACTACACGCGCATCACCGCGCAGACCGGCAGCGAGGCCCCGCCGCGCTGGCAGGGATAGCCGCCCCCTGCGCGCAATGTTGTGTGTCAAACCGCGCGGGCAGCGCCTATGCTGGCCCCGCGTGACCGTCACGCAACCCAGCCCCTTCGCTCGCGTTGCATCCAGAACCCGCAGGGCCCAACATTCCGCGAACGAGGCCACAGCATGCCGCGTATTCTCATCGAGCACGCCACCACCTACGGCTACAGCCGCCCGGTCGGCCTCATGCAGCACCGCCTGCTGCTGCGCCCGCATGACAGCCACGACCTGCGCCTGACCACCGCGACACTGAGCATCGACCCGGCACCCGCCACCACGCGCTGGGCGCATGATGTCTTCGGCAATTCGATCTGCATGCTGGACTGGCCGGCCGGGCTGCGCTGCACGCAGCTGTCGATCATTTCCCGGCTGGACCTGCTGCACTACCCCTCCGGCGCCGGCCTGCCGCGCGCCACGCTGGACCCCGCGGCCGAGACCTTCCCCTTCCACTATGCCGCCGACGAAGCGCCCGATGTCGCGCGCCTGGCCGAACGCCAGGTCTCCGACCCCGAACGCGCCGTCGATGCCTGGGCCAGGCGCTTCCTGCACAATGGCACCGGCAATACGCTGGGCATTCTCGAAGCCATGACCGGCACCATCAAGGCGAATTTCCGCTACATCGCGCGCGATGCCGAAGGCACCCAGGCCCCCACCGAGACCTTGCGGCGCGGCGCCGGCACCTGCCGTGATTTCGCGCTGCTGATGATGGAGGCGGTGCGCAGCCTGGGCCTCGGCGCGCGGTTCGTCACCGGCTACCTGTATGACGAAGCGCATCAGGGCATGACCGGTGGCGGCGCCACCCATGCCTGGTGTTCGGTCTATCTGCCGGGCGCGGGCTGGGTCGAATACGACCCGACCAACGGGCTGCTCGCCGGGCGCAACCTGGTGCGCGTGGGCGTGACCCGCACGCCCGAACAGGCCGTGCCGGTCGCCGGCGGCTTCCTGGGCGATGTGTCGGACATGGCGGGCCTCATGGTGGATGTGCGCGTCACCGTCGCCGATGAGGCCGCCCCGCGCGCGCAATCCGCCGCGGCCTGACCGCGCGCATGAGCAGAAGGATGCCGCGCCTTGCCGCTCGCCTTCCGTGCCCTGCTGCTGTTGCTGATCGCGCTGGTGCCGGCGGGGCTGGCGCAGGTGATCCTGGAGCGCGAGGCACAGGACGCCAGGCGCGGCCAGGTCTACGAACAGGCGCTGCTGCTGGCCCGCATGGTGGCAAGCCAGCAGGAACGCACCTTCGAAGGCGCGCGCCAGCTGCTCACCGCGATGGCCGCGCATGAGGCCTTGCGCGCCGCCGTTCCGAATGCCGAATGCGACCGCTTCCTGGCGCGGCTGCTGGCGCAATATCCGCGCTACCGCGCCGTCAATCTCTTCGGGCTGGACGGCGCGCCGGTCTGCTCGGCCAACCCTGGCATCGCCGGCATCAACATCAGCGACCGGCGATACTTCCAGGACGTCGTCGCCCATGCAGGCTTCGCGGTCGGCCGCTATGCCATCGGCCGCCTGACGGGCGAGCCTACGCTGCACCTGGCAGCGCCCCTGCGCGGCAACGATGGCGAGCTGCGCGGCGTGCTGACACTCGCCCTCTCGCTGGACTGGCTGGTGGCGGATCTGGAGGCGATGGCCCTGCCACCGGCCAGTGTCGCCACCATCACCGATGCCGATGGCGTGGTGCTGGCCCGCCACCCCGAAGGCCGGCGTTTCATGGGCGTTCAGATCCCCGCCGAACTCGCCTGGATGGTGCGCCACACCGAACCGACCTCGACCGAGGCCACGGGCCTGGATGGCGTGCGCCGCTTCGTGGGCCTGGTCCCCGTGCAGGAGCCCGAGCGCAGCCTGCTGGTGGTCACCGCGCTGCCGGGCGATGCGATGGTGGCCGAGCAGCTGCGCGCTGAACGCCGCTCCACCCTGCTGATCGTGGCGGCATTGCTGTGCTCGCTGATCCTGGCCATCGCCGCCTTTCACCGCGCGGTGGACTGGCCGGTGCGCCGCCTGCTGCGCGCGGCCGAGGCATGGTCGCGCGAGGAATGGTCCGCCCGTGTCGACCGTCTGGGCGGCACGCAGGGCGAATTCGCGCGCATCGGCGCCTCGCTGAACGCCATGGCCAAGGCGGTGGGCATCGCCGAGCAGGCGCGCATGACCGCGACCACCCGCGTCACCGCGCTCTCCGAGGTCAGCCCGCAGGTCGCCTTCACCGCCGACCCCGCCGGCCGGATCGACTGGCTGAACCCCCATGGCCGGCGGCTGATCGGGCTGGAGCTGGCCGATGGCCCGACCAGGAGCTGGCTGCATGCGGTGCACCGCCAGGACCGCCCGCGCGCCATCGCCGCCTGGCGCGCCGCGCTGGCCGATGCGCGGGCCGGCGGGACTGGCGCCTTCGAGACGGAACTGCGCATCGGCAGCCCCCCGAACCGCGCCTGGCGCTGGTATCTCTGCCGCGCCGCGCCGGTGCGCAATGCCGCCGGGCGCATCACCGCCTGGGCCGGTGCGGGGCTCGACGTCCATGAACTGCGCATGGCGCGCGCCCTGGCCGCCGAACGGCTGGAGCAGCTGGAGGCCATCTATCGCAACGCGCCGGTGGGCCTGTGCCTGTTCGACCGCAACCTGCGTTTTGTCGCGATCAACGCGCTGCTCGCCGCCTCGAACGGCGCCGCGCCCGAGGCGCATATCGGCCGCAGCCTGGCCGAGATGGCGCCCACCGTCGCCCATGCCATCGAGCCGCGGCTGCATATCCTGCTGGCGACCGGTGAGCCGCAGCGCTTCGAGGTGCAGGCCGCGCGGCTGCCCGGCCAGCCCACACCCAGCACCTGGCTGTGCAGCTATGATGCGGTGGTCGATGCGCAGGGCCAAGTCACCGGCCTCAGCGGTTCCGCGCTCGACGTCACCGACCTGAAACTGGTCGAGGAACAGGCCAGGCTGCTGGCGCAGGAGGTGGACCACCGCGCGCGCAACGTGCTGGCCGTGCTGCGCAGCCTGATCCGGCTTTCGGCCGCCGAATCGCCCCGTAGCGTGCCGGCGATGGTCGAGGCGCTGGAAGGCCGCGTCGATGCGATGGGCCGCGTGCACACGCTGCTCTCGAACGAGCGCTGGCGCAGCGCGGAGCTGGCAGACATCATCCGCGCCGAGACCGCCGCGCATGCAGCACAGGTGGAGCTCGATGGCGGCCCGGTGCGGCTGCTGGCCGAAGCCGCGCAACCGATGACGCTGCTGCTGCACGAATTGCTGACCAACGCCGCGAAATACGGCGCCTTGTCCCGCCCGGAAGGCCGGCTCGCGCTGTCATGGCGTGCCGAAGGCGATGGCGTCGTCGTGGAATGGCGCGAACAGGGCGGGCCGCCTGTCGCGGGCGCACCCACCAGGCTTGGCTTCGGCACCGCGCTGATCGACGCCAATGGCAGCGCGCCGCTGGATGGCCGGATCGAACGCGTCTGGGCGCGGCAGGGGCTGTTCTGCCGCATCCATATCGGCCCCGCGGCGCTGCGCAGGGATTGAGTGGCCGTTGGAGAATGCTGGCGGGTCGGCTGCATTCTCCAACAGCCACTGAGTTCTTCTGACCCGCGGCACTTCCTCCCGCGCGGCACAGACGCTGGCCAGGGTGGGCGCCACGACCAGCCCCGCGCCCCGCCTGGCAGGCTGCTGAAACGCCGCCATCGGCATTCTCCGCGATGTCCCGATGCAACGCCGCGCCGCCTTGCGCGTTGCCTCAGCAGCAACCGACCACGAAAGGAGTTCACGATGCGCAATTCCATGACTTGGGTGGCCGCCGGCATGCTGGCGATGACGCTGGCCGCCTGCGGCGAGCGGCCGGGCGAACGCGCGCTGACGGGCGGCGGGCTTGGCGCCGCGGGCGGTGCCGTGATCGGTGCCGCGACGGGCGGCAGCGTGGTCGGTGGCGCGTTGATCGGCGGCGGCCTTGGTGCCGCGACCGGCGCGCTCACCGCGCCGCGCCGCTGATGGCGCGCGGGAGATGAGCGGCATGAACACCTCACTCGCCGAGGGCCTGCGCGGCTTTGTCGCGGAGACCTTCGCGCTGATGGCCAAGACCCAGGCATGCCACTGGAACGCCATCGGCGAGAACTTCATCGGCATGCACAAGCTGACCGAGGCGCAATACGCCGAGCTGCTGCAGGCCGCCGACGATCTGGCCGAACGCATGCGCGGCCGCGGTGACCGCGCACCGCTGGGCCTGGCGGAAATGCAGCACCTCTCGACCATCGAGGACGCGCCCGTGACGCTCTCGACCCACGAGGCGCTGCGCATCTTGGCCGAGGATAACGCGACGCTCGCCGAGCTCGCCAAGGACCTCGCCGAACATGCGGACGAGGCCGATGACCTCGCGACGCATGACATGCTCGTGCACCGCATCGCGGTGCACCAGAAGGCCGCCTGGCTGCTGCGCAGCCACGTCGCGCGGGATTGATCCCGCCCTACCCCCAACACCCCAGGAGCAACATCATGAACGCCACAGACACCATCCAGAACTACGCCCACGACGCGCAGAGCGAACTCGCGAAGCTGCAGGACAAGGTCGAGACGCTGATGTCCAAACGCGTGACACCGGCCATGACATCGCTGGCCGGCCAGGCCGAGGATGTCGCGCATGCCGCCGGCGAGAAGCTGCGCGAGAATGCCGACAGCCTGGCGCAATCCGTGCGCGACCAGCCGCTGGCGGCGATCGGCGTCGCGGCGCTGGCGGGCTTCGTCATCGCAGCGCTGGTACGGCGCTGAGCCATGCGCGTGCTCAGGCTTCTGGGCATCGCGGCCGAGGCTGAAGGGCTTCGGTTGCGGTGCGAGGCGGCGGGTTTCGCCAGGGTCACCGCCTTTCGCGGCATCGCCGGAATCTTCGGCATGGCCGCGCTGGTCATGCTGCATCTCGCGGCGTGGTCGGCGCTGACCGCCGAAGGCTCGCCCTTGGGTGCCGCGCTGTGGATCGCACTCGGCGACGGGCTGCTCATGCTCATCGTGCTGGTGATCGGTCGCCGCCGGCATGACACGGTCGCGGCCGGCGCGCTGCTGCTGCGCGAACGCAGCCTGGCCGAGGCGCGCCACACGCCATTGCTGGCCGATGCCTGGCGCAGCCTTGGCCTGGCCTCGCCGTTCAAGGCCGCGGGCGGCATCGTCGCCGAACGCATGGTGCGCGCCATCACCCGCCGTTGAATGGCGGGGCGCAAGCAACGCGGCATTGCGCCACGGGCTTCCGGAAACCTTCGCACCAGCGCGGCGTTCTCTCCGCACGGCCTGCCATTGCAGTGGCCGTGCGCAACAGGAGATCCCCATGTCACGAACAATGCCCCCGATCGCAACCATGTTCGTCGCCGCCGGCCTGCTGGCCGTGCCCTCGCTGGTGCTCGGCCAGGCCAATAGCCCGAGCGGCGCCATGCCGACCACGCCTGGTACCTCCATGCCCGGCACCGTGCCCAGTGGCGCCCCCATGACGACGCCACAGCCCGGCGCCGCGCCGCATGGCAACATGATGCCGGGCAGCACGACCCAGCGCGGCATGATGGACGGCACGCAGCGCCCCGGCGCCGGCACCGTCGCCATCGAGCGGCAGCGCATGAGCCAGGTGATCGGCAGCCGCGTCTACAATGAACGCAACGAGAGCATCGGCGAGGTCGAGGATGTGCTGCTGCGCCAGGACAGCGCAGGCCCGCTGGCGGTCATCCAGGTGGGCGGCTTCCTGGGCATCGGCGGCCGCCTGGTCTCGGTACCGCTGAGCGAGCTGCGCTGGAATGCCGAGCGCGAGCGCATCATTCTGCCCGGCGGCACGCGCGAGCAGCTGCAGGCCCGCCCCGTCTTCAACTTCGACGACGCGCGGCGCACCTGATCGGGGCCGACAGCAAAGGCGGCGCGGGGTCACCCGCGCCGCCATTTTTGCGCGCTCTCAGCATCACACCATGCCAAGCCACTGCCCGCCGCTGCGCGGCTATTGGGACGCGCCACGCATGGCGCGTCAGATCGGCAGCCTGCCGCCGGTGAACAGCGAGAACGCGAACAGCACCATGAAGACGAAGAACAGCACCTTGGCGAAGCCGCCGGCGATCGAGGAAATGCCCCCGAAGCCGAACACGCCGGCGACCAGCGCCAAGGCCAGGAAAATCAGCGTCCAGGTCAGCATCGGCGTTCCCCTCGAGGATGGTTCATCCCGGGAACGCGGCGCAGGGGCGCGGGTTGCCTGCGAAAACGCCGCCGGGGCGCCGGCCCCGGCGCGCGAAGCTCAGCGCGATTCCCAGAGCTTGACCTGCGCCTCGGCCTCATCGCGCGCGATGCCGTAGCGTTCCTGGATGCGGCCGACCAACTGCTCGCGCTGGCCCTCGATGGCGGTCAGGTCGTCATCGGTCAGCTTGCCCCATTTCTCCTTCACGGTGCCGGTCATCTGCTTCCAGTTGCCCTTGATGGTATCCCAGTTCATGGCGATCTCCTCGATGGCGCGGCATTGCACCATGGCGGCTGAACGCGGCGCGGCGGCGAAGGTTGCGCGCGGCGCCTACAGGATGGACGGGTGGCCGGCGGCGATGGCCTGGTAGGTCGCGATCGCCAGCGCCATGCCGTCGAAGGGCTTGGTCATCACGAAGGCGGGCTC
>JAIXVH010000430.1 GCA_027483125.1 Acetobacteraceae bacterium
GATGGCGGTAGACCAGACCCCATACCCGTCGAAGGGAACCGCTCATTCGGCCCTCGCGATATCGAGGAAAACCTGTTCCAGATCATCGCGCCCGAAGCGCGAGACCAGTTCCGCCGGCGCCCCCTGGTCCACCACGCGGCCCTTCTTCAGCATCAGCACATGGCCGCAGAGGCGCTCCACCTCCGCCATGTTATGGCTGGCCAGCAGGATCGCGGCACCGGTATCGGCGCGGTACTCCTCCAGCCGGGTGCGCACCCAGTCGGCGGTGTCGGGGTCGAGGCTCGCGGTGGGTTCGTCCAGCAGCAGCAGGTCGGGGCGGTTGATCAGGGCTTTCGCCAGCGCCACGCGGGTCTTCTGGCCAGCCGATAATTCGCCCGCCGGACGGTCCAGGAAGTCGCCCAGCTGCATCTGCTCCGCCATCTCGCCGATGCGCGCCTCCAGCCGCGGCACGCCATAGAGATGCCCATAGACGCGCAGGTTCTCCCGCACCGAAATGCGCGACGGCAGCGCGATATAGGGCGAGGAGAAATTCATCCGCGCGAGTGCGGCGAAGCGGTCACGCGCCATGTCATGCCCCAGTGCGACGATGCGCCCCGTGGTCGGCACCAATATGCCCAGCAGCATCGCGATGGTGGTGGTCTTGCCCGCGCCATTGCCACCCAGCAGCGCCCAGGTCGCGCCGCGCGGCAGGTCGAAATTCAGGTCATCCACCGCAGGCGCGCGGTCGGGCGCATAGGACTTGCCGAGGCCCTCGACCAGCAGTGCACTCACCCGAGCATATGGCCGAAGCGTGCGGCCTTGGTTGCGAGATAGCCGTCATTCACGCCATTGCCGTCGAAGCTATGGACTTCGCGCCCCACCACCTCGATCCCGCAGGCGGCGAGTGAGGCCAGCTTGTCCGGATTGTTGGTGAGCAGCCGCACGCGCGGAATGCCCAGCTGGCGCAGCATTTCGGCGGCCACCATGAAGTTGCGTTCGTCGGCGCCATAGCCGAGTGCGCGGTTGGCATCGAGCGTATCAAGCCCGGTATCCTGCAAGGCATAGGCGCGCAGCTTGTTCACCAGGCCAATGCCGCGGCCCTCCTGCGCCAGGTACAGCAGCGCACCGTGACCATCCTCGGCCATCTTCTTCAGGGCGCCGCGCAGCTGCGGGCCGCAATCGCAGCGCAGGGAGCCCAGCAGGTCGCCCGTGAAGCATTCGGAATGCACGCGGGCCAGGGGCGCGCCACCCTCGGCCGCGAAACGCTCCGGCTCGCCCACCAGGATCGCCAGATGCTCGATACCGCCATCGGCCGCGCGGAAGGCGATGATGCGCGCTTCCGGCACATCCTCGAGCGGGACACGCGCTTCGGCCACGGGGTGCAGCGTGGTGGCGGCCATCGGCGGATAGGACTGCACCTCGGCAGCCTGCACCATGGACAGCGCCGCGGCGTCGCGCGCGGGGGCGGCGATGAGCGCGGGCAGCAGCCGACCGATCTTGGCGAGCAACAGCGCGCTGGCGCCGAGCGGGGGAACCGCGGCGCGCTCGGGCACCTCGGGCAGCAGCAACTCGATCGTCGGGTCAGCCAGCATGCGCAGGCGGTCGGGCGCCATCAGCGCCTGCGGCAAGCGGATGGCGGCCACACCTTCCTCGGGCGCGGAAAGGGGCACGGGCCGCGACAACACAGCCGCCACACGCACCGGCGCGAGCAGCAGCACAGGCGGCGCCAGCGCGGCCGCGGCCAGTTCCCGCAGGCCGTCATTGCCAACCGTCTCGGCCGCCGCGATCACCAGGGCGCCTTCCGGCCCGCGCAACAGCACGGGCGTGCCGCGGCGCAGTTCGGAGACGGCGCGGTGCACCGCACGCATCGCCATACGCTCCGCCGAAGGGAGCTCAGCATCATTGTGGATGGGAGATTGTCCAAGAGGCATCATGCGTTCTGCGTTCCGTGTGGCTGCATAGGGCGCGCGGAATGTGGCCGTCTGCGGGCATGCATGCATGTAGGTGCTCGCGTCGATACGTCCATGCTCCGATCACGGATACGCGCGTAGGGCGATTTTGGATGCAAAAAGCCTTCCCTTTCACCAAGAATTAGGTGTTATGTCCGTGAGCGAAGCACCTTGTCCGTGATCGGGCGGGACAAGGCAAGCCATTCACCTGCCCGCGGAGAGGAGAAAGCATGGCTTCCCCACGCCCCATCCTGATCATCGAAGATGATGCCACCGTTCGCGAGACGCTGCTCGACCAGCTCAGCATCGATCGCGAATTCGCCCCCGCCGGGGCGAGCAGCGCGGCCGAGGCCGACCGGCAGCTGGAAAAGGAGGGCACGCGCTACGACGCGATCCTCCTCGATGTCGGCCTGCCGGATGCGGATGGCCGGGAATACTGCGCCAAATTGCGCCAATCGGGCATTGCGGTGCCGATCATCATGTTGACCGGCCAGGGAGCGGAACAGGATGTGGTGCGCGGGCTGGATTCCGGAGCCAACGACTATATCCCGAAGCCTTTCCGGCTGAACGAGCTTCTGGCACGGCTGCGCGCGCAGTTGCGCGTCTTCGACAGCAGCGAACACGCGGTCTTCACCATCGGGCCCTATGAGTTCCGGCCCTCGATGAAGCAGCTGCTGGAGCATGAACGTAACAGGAAAATCCGCCTAACCGAAAAGGAAGCGGCGATCTTGAAGTTTTTGTATCGGGCCGGCGGGGCGCCGGTGCCGCGGCAGACACTTCTGAATGAGGTGTGGGGCTATAACAGCGCCGTCACCACGCACACGCTGGAGACGCATGTCTATCGCCTGCGCCAGAAGATCGAGCCGGACCCTTCGGATACGCGCCTGCTGGTGACGGAAGCGGGTGGATATCGCCTCGTCGCGGTGGGGGCGTGAAGCCTATAGCGTGACGATCTGGCCCGCGCCGATGCGGGCCAGGAACGTCACGACGCCGCTGACCTGCGCGCCAGGCAACATCGCCGCATCGCGCAGGTCTTCGCTGGCCAGCCCGGCCTCGCAGGCCAGCAACCCGATGCCCAGTTCCTGTGCCGCTGGCAGCAGCGTGCCAATGCCGGCCACGCCGCGCGCGGCCAATGCCATCTCGCGCGGGTCGGTCAGCAGCGGTTGTTCGGCCAACAGCAAGCGCGTGCCGGCATTGGTGCAGAACAGCGTGACATCGCGCCCGATCGCGGCCGCGCCGGTGGCCAGCACCAGCGCATAATGCGCGCGCTCATGCCCGCCCGAGATCAGCAGCACGCCCAGCGCGGTCATGACACTGTCGTGATGGTCGGGTGATCACCGCACAGGGCGCAGCCGGGGTCGCGCTTCAGCCGCACCGTGCGCATGCGGGCATCCAGCGCGTCCCACAGCAGCAGCCGGCCGGTCAGCGTCTCGCCAATGCCCAGGATCAGCTTCAACACTTCGGTGGCCTGCAGCGTGCCCATCACACCGGTGACAGCGCCGAGCACGCCGGCCTCCGAACAGCTGGGCACCAGGCCGGGTGGCGGCGGCTCGGGGTTCAGGCAGCGATGACAGGGGTGGCCGCCCTCATGGCTGCGGAAGACCGAAAGCTGCCCCTCGAAGCGCAGCACCGCGGCGCTGACCAAGGGCCGGCCGAGCAGATGGCAGGCATCGCCCAGCAGGAAGCGCGTGGGGAAATTGTCGGTCCCGTCGCAGATGATGTCGTAGCGCGGGATGAGCTCGCGCGCGGCATCGGCATCCATGCGGCGGGCGTGGGTTTCGACGCGCACTTCGGGGTTCAGTTCGTGCAGCGCGATGGCGGCACTTTCCGCCTTGTTGCGGCCCAGCCGTGCGGTGCTGTGCGCGATCTGCCGTTGCAGGTTGGACAGTTCCAGCGTGTCGTGATCCACGAGGCCGATGGTGCCGACGCCGGCGGCGGCCAGATACAGCGCAAGCGGCGAACCGAGCCCGCCCGCGCCCACCACCAGCACTCGCGCCGCGCGCAGCTTGGCCTGGCCCAGCGCGCCCACCGGCCCCAGCAGGATGTGGCGCGAATAGCGCTGGATTTCAGCTTCGGAGAAATCGAGATTCATGACCGGCCGGTGCTGCCGAAACCACCCGCGCCGCGCGCCGTTTCCGGCAGGACGACCACCTCTTCGAAGGCAGCGCGCGTGACCGGGGCGAAGACCGCCTGCGCGATGCGATCGCCCCGCGCGATGGCGAAGGCGGTGTCGCTGGTGTTCAACAGGATGACGCCAACTTCACCGCGATAATCGCTGTCCACCGTGCCGGGCGCGTTCAGCACCGTCACACCATGCTTGAGCGCCAGGCCGGAGCGCGGCCGCACCTGCATTTCGAAGCCCTCGGGCAGTGCCACCGCAATCCCGGTCGGCACCAGGGCGCGCGCGCCGGGGGCCAGCGTCATGTCGCGCGCGGCCAGCAAATCCATGCCCGCGGCACCCGCGGTGGCATAGGTGGGCAGCGCCAGGCCATCGGCATGCGGCAGGCGCTGGACCAGAACGGTGATGCTCATGCCAGAGCCTCCGCGATGCGTGCCGCCAGGCGGGCGGCGACGTCGTTTTTGGCCATGCGCGGCCAGTCTTCCACGCCGCTGCGCGTGACAATGTGGACGGTGTTCTCGGCGCCGCCCATCACGTCGCCTGACACGTCATTGGCGACGATCCAGTCGCAGCCCTTGCGCGCCAGCTTGTCCTGCGCGTGGCGGATGACGTGCTCGGTCTCGGCGGCGAAGCCCACGACCAGGCGCGGGCGCTGCGCATGCGCGGCGAGCGTCGCCAGGATGTCCGGGTTCAGCGCCATGGCGATGGCGGGCGGCGCGGCGCCAGGCTGTTTCTTCAGCTTCTGCACGCCGGCGTTTTCCGGGCGCCAATCGGCGACGGCCGCGGCGCAGACGGCGATATCGGCGGGCAGCGCAGCCTCACAGGCGGCGAGCATATCGCGCGCCGATTCGACGCGATGCACGGCGACACCCGCCGGGTCCGGCACGGTCACCGGGCCGCTGACCAGGGTCACGCGCGCGCCCAAGGCCGCGAGCGCGGCGGCGATCGCATGCCCCTGCTTGCCGCTGCTGCGATTGGCGATGTAGCGCACCGGGTCGATGGGTTCATGCGTCGGCCCGCTGGTGACCAGCGCGTGGCGGCCGGCCAGCGGGCGCGCGCCTTGCAGCGCGGCGAGCAACGCCTCGGGTTCCACAAAGCGGCCGGGGCCGGATTCGGGTTCCGCCATCGGGCCGTCCACAGGGCCTGCGAAGGCCACGCCGCGTGCGCGCAGCAGCGCGACATTGTGCTGCGTGGCGGGGTGTTCCCACATGGCGGGGTTCATCGCGGGTGCGACCAGCACCGGCGCGCGCGTGGCCAGCAGCACGGTGCTGGCCAGATCGGTGGTCAGGCCGTGGGCCATACGGGCCAGCATGTTGGCGCTGGCGGGTGCCACCACCACCGCATCCGCCCAGCGCGCGAGCTTGATGTGGCCGATGGATTCCTCCGCCGCCCAGAGATCCTGGTGCACCGGGTTGCCGGTCAGCGCGGCCAGGCTTTCGCGCGTGACGAAACGCGCGCCGCCATCGGTCAGGATGGCCCGCACATCCATGCCGGCGGTGCGCGCCAGCCGCACGAAGGCCAACGCCTTGAACGCCGCCACACTGCCCGAGACGATCAGCAGCAACTTCATGGCCTGAAGCTACTCCACCGCCATCATGGTGGCGAGCATGGTGGCCGCCAGTGTTGGCGCGCCGGCATCGTCCAGCACTTCGACATCGGCTCTGCAGATGCTCAGCGTGCGGCCGGGCTTCAGCACCGTGCCGGTGGCGACCGCGCGCCGCCCGCGCGCGGGGCGCAGGAAATTCACCTTGAATTCCACGCTGACCACATCGCGCCCTTCGGGCATCAATGTCAGCGCCGCGAAGCCGCAGGCATTGTCGGCCATGGTGGTCAGCACGCCGGCATGGAACATGCCCATATGCTGGGTCAGTCCGGGCGCGAAATCGCAACCGATCACGCAGCGCCCGGCATCGGCGAATTGCAGTTGCAGCCCGAGATGGGCGGCAAAGCCCTGCCGCGCAAAGCCTTCCGCGACGCGCGGCGCAATCACGCCAGGCGCCAGCCGGAATGGATGGCGACCACGCCGCCGGACAGGCTGCGATACGACACGCGCTCCAGCCCCGCATCGCGGCACATGGCCGCCAGCGTTTCCTGGTCAGGGAAGGTGCGGATACTTTCGGCCAGGTATTGGTAGCTGTCGGCGTCATTGGCGACGCGCGCGCCGATGCGCGGCAGCACCTTGAACGACCAGGCGTCGTAGATCGGGTTCAGCGCGTTGATCTCCAGGCGCGAGAATTCCAGGCAGAAGAAGCGCCCGCCCGGCTTCAGCACGCGCCGTGCCTCCCGCAGCACGGCATCCTTGTGGGTGCAGTTGCGCAGGCCGAAGGCGATGGAGACCTTGTCCACGCTGCGGTCGGGCAGCGGGATCGCCTCGGCGTCCACCACTGCGAATTGCATGGCGCTGATGCGGCCGGCGGCGGTGGCACGGTCGCGCCCGCGGGTCAGCATTTCGGCATTGATGTCGGTGCTGATGACGCGGCCCATGCCGAGCTTCAGCGCGCCCAGCGAGATGTCACCGGTGCCCGCAGCCAGGTCCAGCAGGGTCTCGTTCGCGCGCGGCGCGATGGCGTTGAGGAAGACGCGCTTCCAGACGCGATGCAGGCCAAGCGACATCAAATCATTCATGACGTCGTATTTCGGCGCCACGCTGTCGAAGACGGCGCGGACCATGCCGGCCTTCTCCTCCGCGGGGACCTGGGTGTAGCCGAAATCGGTGGTGTTGGTGTCCATGCCCGGTTCGTAGCACAAAGCTTTCCATGCCCGAACTGCCCGAAGTGGAAACCGTGATGCGTGGCCTGGCCTTGGTGCTGGATGGCCAGGTGATCGAACATGCCGAGGCCCGGCGGCCCGACCTGCGCTGGCCCCTGCCGCCGCGCATGGCGGCCCGGCTGACAGGACAGCGGGTGCTGGGTTTCCGCAGGCGCGGGAAATACATGCTGATGCGCTTGGACAGCGGCGAATCACTCCTGATTCACCTCGGCATGTCGGGGCGGATGGTGGCGCGGGAACGCCATGGGCCAGCGGTGATCCGCCTCGCACCGCAGGGCGGGGCGTCAGATGCGCGCGGCCACAACGCGCCGCCCGAGGCGCATGAGCATGTGGTGCTGGAAACCGCCGAATGGCGCGTGGGCTTTGTCGATCCGCGACGCTTCGGCGCCATGGACCTGGTGCCGACGGCGGCGGAAGACGCGCATAAACTGCTGGCGGGACTTGGGCCTGAGCCGTTGGAGGATGCCTTCACCGCCGGCGTGCTGTCGGCCGCACTGGAAGGCCGGCGGACGCCGATCAAGGCGGCGCTGCTGGATCAGCGGATCGTGGCGGGCCTGGGCAATATCTATGTCAGTGAGGCGCTGTTCCGCGCCGGCATATCGCCGCGCCGCCTGGCGCAGACGGTGGCCGGCGCGCGCGCCGAACGCCTGGTGCCGGCGATCAAGGCGGTGCTGGCGGACAGCATCGCAGCCGGCGGCTCATCCCTGCGCGACTATGTGCGCGCGGATGGGGAGGTGGGCTTCTTCCAGGAACGCTTCGACGTCTATGACCGCGAAGACCAGCCCTGCGCCCAATGCCCGGGCGTGCCACCCTGCCAGGGCATCCAGCGCATCGTGCAGGCGGGGCGGTCCACCTTCTATTGCGCGAAGAAGCAGCGGTAGCGGTCAGGCGCGCGCGCGTTCCCACAAGGCGGTGGCCGCCGCGGCGCCTGCGCGGAGCACCTCGTCCATGTCGCAGCGGGTGGGGCGGAAATCCTCCACCACCATCTCGCCCTCCACCACCACATGCGAGACATCGCGGCCCATGCCGGTATGCACCAGCGTGCCCAGCGGGTCATTATGCGGCACCAGATGCGGGCGGCGCAGATCGACGGCGATCAGATCGGCGCGGAAACCGGGCGCGATGCGGCCCAATTCGCCGGCCATGCCCATGGCCGCGGCGCCAGCCTCGGTGGCGGCGTGCAGCATGTGCTCGGGCTGCCAGTCATCCTCGACGCTGCCGGTCTGCACGCGGCCCATATTCAGGCCCCAGCGCAGCACCTCGACCATATCGGCATGCATGTTGTCGGTGGCCAAGGTGAGCTTGGCGCCGGCCGCGACCAGGCGGCGCGTGGGCGCGATGGTGCCACCCGTGGCATTGCCCTTCGGGATATGCGCGACATGCAGGCCGGAGCGCCCGACCAGCGCGATGTCGCTCTCCGAGAGATGGATGCAATGCGCGGCCACCAGCCGGTCGTTCAGCAGGCCGATGCTGTCGAGCAGTTCGGGCGGCGATAGGCCGTCGCGCTCCTGAATGCGCCGCACCTCCACCTTGGATTGCGAGAGATGCGTCTGCACGCGCAGGCCGGTGCGTGCCGAGGCATCGCGCACGTCGCGCAGGAAATCCGTGCTGCATGTGTCAGGCGCGTGGGCTGCGAGCTGCACGCCGGTGCGCGCATCCGCGCGGCCATGGAAGCGCTGCGCCAGCGCCATGGCCTGGTTCAGCGTGGTCTCGCCGATGCTGGTGTGGTGTTCCCAACGCCCATGCGCGATGCCGGAGAAATCCACGTCATGGATGCGGTTGCAGGAGAAGACGCGCAGGCCGAGTTCGGCCATCGCCGGCAGGGTGATGTCGGTGTGGACATAGGTGTCGTTGATCAAGGTGCTGCCGGCCAGCATCGCCTCCAGCGCGCCAAGCCTAGCCAGGGCAATCGCCTCATCCTCGCGCACCATATGGCCTTGCGGCACGCCGGGGGTATAGGCGGGCGCGAAGCCCATATCCTCGGCCACGCCACGCACCATCGAGAGGATGGTGTGGGTGTGCACGTTGATAAGGCCGGGCAGCACCAGGTGGTTGCGCAGCGTGATGCGGCGGGTGGCTTGCGCGCCTGGCGGCAGCGCGCCGACATGCACGAAGCGCCCGCCGATGATGCCGATGGCGGCGTTGTCGATGGGCGGCGCGAAGGCATGCGGGATGAGCGTGCAGCCGTCGATCAGCAGGTCGAACATCATGATGCGGGTTCCAGATGGCGCAGGAAGCGTTGCAGCCGAGCATCGCGCGGCGCGCTGAACAAGCCAGCGGGTGGGCCTTCTTCCACGATGCGTCCGTCGGCCATGAACAGCACGCGGTCGGCGGCGTGGCGGGCGAAGCGCATTTCGTGCGTGACGACGACCATCGTCATGCCCTCGGACGCCAGTTGGCGCATCGCGTCCAGCACCTCCTGCACCAGTTCGGGATCGAGCGCGGAGGTGGGTTCGTCGAACAGCATCACGCGCGGATCCATCGCCAATGCGCGCGCGATCGCCACGCGCTGCTGCTGCCCGCCGGAGAGCTGCGATGGGCGCTTGTGCAGGTGATCCGCCAGGCCAAGGCGCGTCAGTTCCACAGCGGCGCGGCGTTCTGCTTCGCGCGGTGTCACGCCCAGCACGCGGCGCGGCCCGAGTGCGACATTGCGCAGCGCGGTCAGGTGCGGAAACAGGTTGAAGCGCTGGAAGACGAAGCCGAACAGCGTGCGCTGCCGCGCCAATTCGCGCTCATCCGCGGCGCGCCCATCGCTGCGCTGGCCGAGCGTGACATCGGCGATGCGCGTGCTGCCGGCATCGGGCGTTTCCAGCCGGTTCAGGCAACGCAGCAGCGTGGTCTTGCCGGAACCGGAGGCGCCGATGATGACAACGGTTTCGCGCTCGCGCACCAGCAGGTCCACGCCATCCAGCACGGTGCGCGCGCCGAAGCGCTTGGTGATGCCGCGCGCTTCCAGCAGGTTCACCGTTGTTGGGGAGGGCGATTCACGCCCTGCCTGATTCCAGTCAGAGAGATCGCGCTCTACCACTGCGGCAACGCCCTTTCGATCCGCCGTGACGCCCAAGCCAGAGCGGAGATCAACGCCCAATAATACAGCGCCAGCAGCAGGTAGATTTCGAAGGGCGCGAAATGCGTGGCGATGATCGCCTGCCCCGCCCGCGTCAGCTCATAGACCGAGATGACGGAGAGCAGCGAGGAGTTCTTCGTCAGCGTGATGAGGTCGTTGGTCAGCGCGGGAATCATCGGCCGCCAGGCCTGCGGCAGCAGCACCCAGATCAGCGCGCCATGGCGCGTCATGCCGATCGACATCGCGGCTTCTGACTGGCCTTTTTCCACCGCGCCGACGGTGCCGCGCACCACCTCCGCGATGTAGGCACCGGCGTTGAAAGCGAGTGCCACCACGCCCGCCCAGAATTCCGAAAACCGCACACCCAAGACGGGCAGCGCGAAGAACACCAGGAAGATCTGGATCAGCAGCGGCGTGCCTCGCACGAATTCCACATAGACGCGGATCACGCCGCGCAACACGCGTGAGCTGGACAGCGATGCCAGCCCAGCCGCGATCCCGATCATCAATGCCAACACAGCCGCGACCGCGCTGACCTGCAGCGTCATCACCACGCCATGCGCGAGCAGGGGTGCGGCGTAGGTGACGACGTTCCAGTCGAAGATCATGCTGCCGGTTCGGGGATCGACGCCGGCAGGCTGAATTCCAGGCCGAACCATTTCTGCTGCAAGGCAGCCAGCGAGCCATCGGCCCGCATCGCGCGCAGGCGTTCGTTCAGCCAGGCGAGCACTTCTGTATCGGCCTGGCGCAGCGCGATACCGGCCCAGTTGTCGGCGCCGATGCCGCGAACGATCGCGAAGCGACCAGGTTGGCTGCGCAGCACGAAGGCCAGCGTGGGAAGTGTGTTCAGCACGCCATCCACCGTGCCCTGTGCGAGCGCCAGATAGGCGGCGGGGTGTTCGTCATAGGTGCGCACGCCGGAGAAGCCGGCGCCACCGGCCGCGCGCATGCGCTCGGCCAGGCGCGGGTGCAGCGTTTCGCCGGGGCTGCCCAGCTTCACGCCCAGCGTGCGGCCATTCATGTCCGCCATGCCGCGGATGCGGGATTCGTCGCGCGCGCGGATCAGCAGGGATTGCCCGGCCTCCGCATAGGGGATGGTGAAGGCCACGCGCTCCATGCGCGCGCGAGTGTAGGACATGGACGACATGATGATGTCGAAGCGGCCGGCATACAGCGCCGGAATCACGCCGGACCATTGGGTGTCGATGAATTCGGCCTGCACGCCGATGGTGGCGCACATCGTCTCGGCCAGTTCCACATCGTAGCCAACGATGCGGCCCTGGTCGCGATAGGTGAAGGGCGGATAGGTCGCCTCGCAGCCGATGCGCAACCGGCCATTGGCGCGGATTTGCGCCAGCGTCAGCGGGCCGGATTGAGCGGCGGCGCCGGCGGCAGCCAGGATGGCGGGCGTGGCGAGCGCGGCGCGACGGGTCAGGGTCATGGCGATCCTCCTGTTGGGATGCAGGAAGGCTGGCCGTGGTGACGTTGCGCCTCAACCGGGCGGCAGGGGTCAACGCGCCTGGCTGGTGCGCCGACTGCACAAGCCGATGGCGGCGTTGCGCGCATGCTGGGCATGAAGCTGCCCGTGCCAAATCGCGCAATGCTTACCCCACGCAGACAATCGCAATCTTGTTGCCCGTCGGGTCGCGCATATAGGCGGCATACCAATCCGGGCCATAGGCCTCACGCGGGCCGGGCGGGCCTTCGTCACGGCCGCCATTGGCCATTGCGGCGGCGTGGAAGGCGTCCACTTCCGCGCGGGTGTCGACCATCAGCCCCAGCATGGTGCCGTTGCCATGGGTGGCGGCTGCGCCGTCGTAGGGCTTGCCGACCCACAGCGCGAGGCTCTTGTCCGTCCCGCCTTTGCAGTAGGCCCGCCAGTCCGGATATTCGACGAATTGCGCCCAGCCGATGGTAGCGAAGGTCGCGTCATAGAAGGTTTTTGATCGTGCCGGGTCGGTGGTCCCGAATGTCACGTAGGCGGCCATGATTGTTCTCCCTCGGCTCCCGTCGATATGCCGGAAGCATAGAGAACAAATACGGAACATCGAGGCTGCCAACAAGCCCCGGAGCCGCGCTTCACGCAGACATGAAAAAGCCCGCGCGGCGTGAACCGCGCGGGCTGGTCAGGGCCGTGCCGGATCAGGCCGCGCGCTGCGGCAGCATGCGCTCGGCGGCCGGCGGCAGGAACCGGTCGGTGTAGAAGCGATCCACCGTCGGCATGTCGCCCAGCTGGAAGGCCAGCTTCACCGCTTCGATCTGGCGGTTGAAGCGCGGTGCCTCGATGGGCCCCAGGCCCAGGCGGCGGCTGTTCGGGCTGTCCACCAGCTCGGCCATCGCCATGTCCTGGCGCACGCTTTCGATCGCGACATCGGAGAGTTGTTCGCGCGCGCGCAGATGCGTGATGGCTTCCGCGCGGTTCGCGAAGGCCCAGCGCATCGAGCGGATCATGCCCGACACCACGGCGCGCACGGCGTCCGGATTGCGCTCGGCATAGGTGCGCGTGGTGACCAGGAAGGAGCCGTAGAAGAAGTCCAGCCCGTGCTCGCGGTAGCGGAAGATGCGCTGCGCCGGCAGGTCCATGCCAAGGGCGCGCAACGACAGCGCGGTGGAGGTGACGAAGCCCGTGATGCCATCGGCGCGGCGCTGCACCAGCATCGGCTCACGCAGTTCGGGCGAGACCGACATCCAGTTGATGGACGACAGCGGGATGTTGTTGACCGCGGCGAAGGCCGGGAAAACCTGGCGGCCACCGTCGAATTCCGGTGCTGCCAGGGTTCTGCCGGCGAGGTCGGCCACGCGCATGATCGGGCCATCGGCGCGCACGGTCACCGCGGTCGGCGCCTGGTCCCACAGCAGGGCGACGGCGACCAGGTCGTTGTTCGGGTTTTGCGACATGAAGCGCAGCATCGGCGTGGGGTCGGCCATCGCGATGTCGAACTGGCCGGCGGACATGTCGAGTGCGACGCGCGCCGAGCCGAAGCCGCGCTGGATGGTGATGTCCACGCCGGCTTCGCGGAAGAAGCCCATGCGTTCGCCGGCGATGCCGAAGGCGTAGGGGCCGTTCAAGATCCAGTCATAGGCGAAGCGCACTTGCGGGCGCGCGCCCTGCGCATGCGCCACATGCGGGGCGGCAAGCGGGGCGGCGATGGCGGCCGCAAGCGCGGCGCGACGGGAAAGGCGGGGGTCCATGGACGGGCTCCTCAGGGGTGATCCGGTGGCCCGGACAATTCCCGCCCATGGGCTGCGTCGGCAAGAGCCGAGCGGGCCTATGGCCGACGCGCGGCGCAGCGGCCGCCCGGAATGCATGCAACCGCCGCACACATTGCCGCAGGTTCAGGCAGTCGTGGCGCCTGCCCGGCGCCATGACGCCCCAGCTGCGGTGGCGGCCCCGCACCGCGCGGGACAGATTGCGCCGCTGTCATTCATCGCGGCGGAGGAACCATGCAGATCGGCGTCTTCATACCGATCAACAACAATGGCTGGCTGATCAGCGAGAACGCGCCGCAATACATGCCGAGCTTCGAGCTGAACAAACGCATCACGCTGGCCGCCGAGAAGCATGGGCTGGATTTCGTGCTCTCCATGATCAAGCTGCATGGCTTCGGCGGGAAGACACAGTTCTGGGACCATGGGCTGGAAAGCTTCACCCTGATGGCCGGGCTGGCGGCGGTGACGACGCGCATCAAGCTCTATGCCTCGGTCGCGACGCTGACGGTGCCGCCGGCGATCGCCGCGCGCATGGCCGTCACCATCGACAGCATCTCCGGCGGGCGCTTCGGGCTGAACCTGGTGACGGGCTGGCAGAAGGCCGAATACGCCCAGATGGGCCTCTGGCCCGGTGAGAGCCATTTCCACCGCCGCTACGACATGCTGGACGAATACGCGACCGTGCTGCGCGCGCTGTGGGACAGCGGCGAATGCGACATGCAGGGCGAATTCTACACGATGGACCACTGCAAGCTCTCGCCGCGCCCATCGGTGCCGATCAAGCTGATCTGCGCCGGGCAAAGCACGGAAGGCATGAAGTTCACCGCCAAGCACGCCGATTACTGCTTCTCGCTGGGCAAGGGCGTGAACACGCCGCAGGCTTTCGCGCCGGTGGCCGCGCGCATGGCCGAGTTCGCCGCCGCCGCGGGCCGCCAGGTGGAGACCTGCGTGCTGACCATGGTGATCGCCGACGAGACCGACGAAGCCGCCTGGGCCAAGTGGGAACACTACAAGGCCGGCGCGGATGAAGAAGCAATCGCCTGGATGGGCGGGCAGGCCGCGCAGGACAAGCGCGTGGGCGCCGACACCAATGTCCGTCAATTGGCTGATGCGGTCTCGGCGGTGAACATCAACATGTCCACGCTGATCGGCTCCTACGCCACCGTTGCGCGCATGCTGGACGAAATGGCCGCGGTGCCCGGCTGCGGCGGCGTGATGCTGACCTTCGATGATTTCGAACAGGGCGTGGAGGCCTTCGGGACGCGCATCCAGCCCTTGATGCAATGCCGCCAGCACAGGAACATCGCCCGATGACCGCCGGATACGCCCCGCCCGCCGAAACCCGCGCACCCTTCATCCTGCCCGCGCGGCCGGAACCCATCCGGCTGAACCCGGCCGAGACGGCGCTGATCATCGTCGATATGCAGAACGCCTATGCCAGCCCCGGCGGCTATCTCGACCTGGCGGGCTTCGACATCCAGGGCGCGGCCAGCGTCATCGACCGCATCGCCGAAGTGGCGGCACTGGCGCGCGGTGCCGGCATGCCGGTGCTGTTCTTCCAGAATGGCTGGGACGCCGAATACAAGGAGGCCGGCGGCCCCGGCAGCCCGAACTGGCACAAATCCAACGCGATGAAGACCATGCGCGCGCGCCCGGAACTGGCGGGCCAGCTGCTGGCCAAGGGCGGCTGGGACTATGCGCTGGTGGACAAGCTGGCACCGCAGCCCGGTGACATCCTGGTGCCCAAGACGCGCTATTCCGGCTTCTTCAACACCAATATCGACAGCCTGCTGCGCGCGCGCGGCATCCGCAACATCGTCTTCACCGGCATCGCCACCAATGTCTGCGTGGAAAGCTCGCTGCGCGATGCCTTCCACCTGGAGTATTTCTGCGTGGTGCTGGAAGACGCGACACATGCCGCCGGCCCGGAATTCGCGCAGAAGGCCGCGCTCTACAACATCGAGACCTTCTTCGGCTGGGTGTCCTCGGTCGAGGATTTCCGTGCCGCCGTGCAGAAAAACCAGGAGTAGGACATGCCCTTCACCCCCGTGATTCCCGCCGGTTCCGGCAAGCCGTTGGCACCCTATTCGCCCGGTGCGAAGGCCGATGGCGTGGTCTATGTCTCGGGCACGCTGGCCTTCGACAAGGACAACAACGTGCTCTACCCGGATGACGCGGCCGCGCAGACGCGCCACATCCTGGAGACGATCAAATCAGTGATCGAGACCGCCGGCGGCACCATGGCGGACGTCACCTTCAACCACATCTTCCTCAGCGACTGGAAGCATTACGGCGCGCTGAACACGGTCTATGCGGAGTATTTCCCGGGCGACAAGCCGGCGCGCTACTGCATCCAGTGCGGCCTGGTGAAGCCTGGTGCGGTGGTCGAGATCGCCTCGGTCGCGCATATCGGCCGATGAAGC
>JAIXVH010000455.1 GCA_027483125.1 Acetobacteraceae bacterium
ACCATGGGTCGCCACGCGAGTTCTCTACGCCCGCGCGCGTCAGTGCCCTGTCAGGATAGCGTCAATCGGCCTTGTCCTCGCCGGCGGCGTTGGATTGCAGCTGGATATAGTTTTGCATGCCGATCTGCTTGATCAATTCGAATTGGGTATCAATCCAATCCTGATGATGCTCTTCATCAGCCAGAATTTTGAGGAACAGATCGCGCGTCACGAAGTCACGCACCTGTTCGCAATAGGCGATCCCTTCTTTGAGATCGGCGATCGCCTTGACTTCCAGCTTGGCATCGCATTCCAGAACTTCCTGCACATTCTCACCGATTAAGATCTGGTTCAGACGCTGCACATTGGGCAGCCCCTCCAGATACAGTATGCGCTGGATGATATCGTCGGCATGGCGCATTTCTTCAATGGATTCGCCATATTCATATTTGCCAAGCTTGGTCACACCCCAATTATCCAACATGCGGGCATGCAGGAAATACTGGTTCACCGCCGTCAGCTCGTTCGTCAGCTGGGTGTTCAGGTGTTCAATGACCTTCGGGTCGCCGCGCATGCGTCAAAACTCCTTCTCCGTCAGGGAGTGTGGCGTCCCGGCCGGGCTTCTTCAACCGCGGCCCGAGGCTGCCGGCTGTTCGCGGATGATGCTGAGGATGGTCGCGGTGCAGTTGCCGCATTGCGCCTCGCAGCCGCAGCCGGAATACACCTCCCGCGGGCGGGATGCGCCGGCTGCGACCGCCTGACGGACGGCCTTGTCGTTCAGCGCATTGCAGGAGCAGATGATCATCGCCAGCCGGCCCGCTGCATCAGGCGCAGCGCCTCGGGCATGGCGGCCGACAGCGTGCTGGCGCTGACCGGGTCCTGCCGGAAATCGCCCAAGCCCCGCAGGAAGGGGTGCACGGCGGCATCGGCCACCACCGGGTACTCCATATTGCCCTCCGCGAAGATCGCCTGCGCCTGGGGCCCCGACAGGTATTCGAGGAAGGCCTGCGCGGCCTCACGGTTGGGCGCGCTGCGGATGATGCCGGCACCCGAGACATTCACATGCGTCCCGCGATCGGCCTGGTTGGGGAAGAGCACGCCAACGCGTTCGGCCAGCGCACGGTCTTCGGCCCGGGCGGAACGATGCAGCAGGCCGAGATAATAGGTGTTGGAGACCGCCAACCGCCCCTGCCCCGCGCCCATGGCGCGGATCTGGTCGGTGTCGCCACCGGCGGGCGGGCGGGCGAGGTTGGCCGCGATGCCGCGCGCCCAGGCTTCGGTGGCCTCGGCGCCATTGGCGGCCAGCATGCTGGCGGTCCAGCCGATGGAGTAGATATTGCCCGAACTGCGCGTCAGCACCTGGCCGCGGAATTCGGGCTTCGACAGGTCTTCATAGCGCGCGAGACCCGCGGGCAGGCCCTGCGCCTTGTCAAACATCACGACGCGGGCGCGCATGGTAAAGCCGAACCAATGGTTGTCCGGGTCGCGCAGATGCGCGGGGATGCGCGCTGCCAGTTGCGGGCTGGCGAAGGGCTGCAGCAGGTTCAATTCCTTGGCGCGAGCGAGGCGCCCGATATCGACGGTGACCAGCACATCAGCGGGGGAATTGGCGCCTTCGGCGCGGATGCGCTCCAGCAGCTGGTCCACTTGCGCCTCGATCACGCGCACGCGGATGCCCGAGCCACGGCTGAACACCTCCCACAGGTCGCGGTCGCTGTCGTAGTGGCGGGAGGAATAGACATTGACCACGCGCTCCTGCGCCAGCGCGGGCGCGGCGAGCAGCGTGGGCAGGGCGAGGAGGTGTCGGCGGTTCATCATGGAGCGGATGCTATCGCCATTGCGAAGCATTCGCAAGTGGGTTGCGAATGCTTCGCAATTGAAATTCGGTTATGTTACGATAACAAACCGTTCAGGAAGCCCGCGCGCGTCTTTGCACCGGCCAGCAACAGCGCGTGGTCCGCCCCGCCCAGGATGAAACGCGCGCCGAGGTCGACATAGGCCTTGGCCCATTTCTCGTCATAGACGCCGCCCATGCCCAGCACCTTGCCATGTGCGTGGCAGCCGGCCGCAACGGTGGCATAGGCCGCCTGCACATCCGGATGGCCGATCTGCCCCGCGATGCCCATGCTGGCCGTCAGGTCAGAGGTGCCGATCATCAGCGCATCCACCCCCGGCACGGCGGCGATGGCAGCGGCGTTCTTCACCGCTTCCGGCGTCTCGATCATGCAGCAGACCAGCACATTCTCATTGATCTCGCGCTGCGCGGTGGCCGGGTCGGGCGCGCGGAAGCCATGGGCGAAGGCGGGACCGCCGAAACTGCGTTGGCCCACCGGCGGGAAGCGATAGGCCTGCGCCACGACATGCGCTTCATCCGCATTGTCGATATGCGGCACGACCACACCCATCGCGCCATTGTCCAGCGCGCGCGTGCCTTCGAAGATCGCATCCTTGCAGACGCGAACGATCGGCGTGATGCCCTGGCCGAGGGCCGCGATGCTGATGGCGCTGGCCTGGTCCAGGCTGGTGGCGCCGTGTTCCATGTCGATGAACAGCCAGTGGAAGCCGGCGGCCGCGCCGATCGCGCCGATCGCGGGGCCGCGGCTGATCTGCACGCCGAGGCCGATGGAGATCTGGTTCTGGCGGATGCGCTGGAGCGCGATGTTCTGGGTAATGGGCATGGTTGTTTCCTCCTTCACCCATTCAACGCTGCGGAATCATCGCAAGCAATGTCTCCAGCCGGTCGGCCTCATCGGCGGGCTTGTCGCGGCGCAGGCGCGCGATGCGCGGGAAGCGCAAGGCCACGCCCGATTTGTGCCGGTTGGAGAATTGCGCGGCGTCGAATTCCACCTCCAGCACCAGGCCGCGTTCCACCTCGCGCACCGGGCCGAAGCGCTGCGTCGTGTGGTCGCGGATCCATTTGTCGAGGAAGGCGAGTTCGGCGTCCGTGTAGCCCGAATAGGCCTTGCCGATCGGCACCAGCTCCTCACCGCGCCACAGGCCGAATGTGTAATCCGAATAGAAGCTGGAGCGCTTGCCATGGCCGCGCTGCGCATACATCAGCACGGCATCCACCGATTGCGTGCCGCGCTTCCATTTCCACCAATGCCCCTTGCTGCGGCCGGCGATATAGGGCGCGTCGAGGCGCTTGATCATCAGCCCTTCCATGCTGGCGGCGCGGGCGCCTTCGCGCAGCGTGGCAAGCTGGTCGAAACTGTCGAAGGCGATGATTTCCGACAGGTCCGTGCGGGCTGGCATGGTACGCGCGAACCAGGCTTCCAGTCGGGCGCGGCGGCGGCTGAAGGGCAGCGCGCGCAAGTCCTCGGTGGCGTCGAAGAGCAGGTCGTAGAGGCGCAGATGCGCGGGGTATTGCGCGATCATCTTCGCACCAGGCGCCTTGCGGTTGAGGCGCTGCTGCAGGTCGCTGAAGGGCGCGACCGCACCATCGCGCAGCACCAGCAATTCGCCATCCGCGACGGCGTGGAAATCCATCGCCGCCAGGATGTCCGGGAAGCTGCCGGAAACATCCTCGCCACCGCGGGACCATAGCCGCGCGCCACCCGGCCCGGCGGTGACCTGCACGCGGATACCGTCCCATTTCCATTCGGCCGCGTGCTCGGCGGGGTTGAGGTTGGCGATATCCGCCTCCTCCAGCGGATGCGCCAGCATCAGCGGGCGGAAGACCGGCGCATCGCGCGGATCGGGGCGCGGAGCGCGGCCTTCGAGCCAAGCGAAGAGCGGCTCATAGGGCGGCGGAATCGCGTGCCAGGATTCCTCGATCAGCTCGACCGGCTGGCCGGACCATTCAGCCAGTGCCGTGCGGGCGAGCCGGCCTGAAGCGCCCACGCGCAGCCCACCAGTGACCAGCTTGATCAGCGCCAGCCGCGCGCCGGAATCCAGTGCGTCGAGCCAGCGCGCGATGATCGCCGGCACTTCGGCGCGCGTCGCGGCATCGAGCGTGGCGACAACCTCGCCCAAGCTCGGCGGCGCTGCATTCGCCCGCGCATCATCGGGCCAAAGCAGCGCGATGGTCTCGGCCAGGTCGCCCACATAATCGTAGGACAGCGCGAAGAGCACGGGGTCCGTGCGCTGCGCGATCAACTCGCGAATCAGCGCAGGCTTGGCGGTGCTCAACGACAAATCGCCCGCGATGGCCGCCAGCCCGATACCACGATCGGGGTCGGGCTGGGTCGCGAACCAGCCTCGCAGCAGGGCCAGCTTCGCATTGCGCCCGGGCGTGAACAGCAGGCGCTCCAGCAGTTCGGCGAAGGCGGGGATGCTCATGCCTCCTCCTCCCCACGACCAATCAGATGCAGCGCCCTGCCACGCACGCCACGCGCTGCCAAAGCATG
The DNA here is from genome assembly GCA_027483125.1 of Acetobacteraceae bacterium. Lineage (GTDB taxonomy): Bacteria > Pseudomonadota > Alphaproteobacteria > Acetobacterales > Acetobacteraceae > Rhodovarius. The sequence goes on from JAIXVH010000455.1 coordinate 4,329, forward strand.
CGTCAGCGCATCATCGCGCCCATGCGTGATCCAGATTTCCGGTGCCTGCACATCCGCCGCGGTGGCCAGCAATTCCGGCCAATCCGCATGGTCCGAAATCACCAATGGCAGTTCCACGCCACCCTGCTTGGCGCGCTGCCGGACGCGCATCCAGCCCGAGGCCATGCACACCACAGGCTCCGCCAGCCGCCGCGCCCAACGATCCGCGATGGCCGAGGGCGGCGCCAATACAATCGCGCCGGCCAACGCCGCCTTGTCCGCCACTGTTGCCGGGCGCAAATCGCCCATTGCCACGCCCAACTCTTCGTACAACGCGCAGAGCGGCATATGCGCGCCGTGCAGATGGATGGGCCTGTCCCACCCCGCCTCGCGCAGCAGCGCAACCAGGCGCTGCGCCTTGCCCAGCGAATAGCAGCCGATGACATGCGTGCGCTC
>JAIXVH010000151.1 GCA_027483125.1 Acetobacteraceae bacterium
CGCGCATCCATCGCGGCCGCGATGCGCCCGGTGTCCAGCGCCGCGTCCTTCGGGCGAAAGACGAAGATCGCGTGCGGCGATGGTGTCAGGATATCGAAGGCCTGTGTGGCCGCGATGCCGGCCATCAGCCGGGCCTTGGCGTCCATGATGCGCTTGGCGGCGCGAATGTATCCGGCCTCGCCCAAGTGATGCATCACCGCCCAGGCGGCGGCAACAGCACCACCGGGCCGGGTGCCCTGGCTGGTATAGGCGACATAGGGGCCGCGCGCCCAGGCGGCGCTTTCGAAGCGGTGATGCGCGCGCAAGGCGTCATCGGCAACCAGCAGCAGCGACGCGCCCTTGGCCGCCATGCCGTGCTTATGGATATCGGCGCTGATCGATGTCACGCCCGGCACACGGAAATCCCAGGCGTTGAGCGCGTGCCCCATGCGCTCCAGGAACGGCGACAAGAAGCCGCCGACGCAGGCATCCACATGCAGCCAGACGCCGCGCTGTTGCGCCAACACGCCCAATGCCGTGATGTCATCGATGATGCCGTACGGGTAGCAGGGCGCGGAACCGACCAGCGCGATGGTATCGGCATCCATCGCCGCTGCCATCGCCGGCACATCGGCCGCGAAGCCCGCGCCCAACGGCACGCGGCGCACCGCGATGCCAAGATACCAGGCGGCGCGATCGAAGGTCAGATGTGCCGTGTCTGGCACGACGATATTGGGGCGGGTGCGGCCTGCGCGTTCGCGCGCGGCCAGCAATGCCAGGAAAATGCTCTCGCTGCCGCCGGAGGTGAAGGTGCCGCCGGCGCCAGGGCCCGCATGCATCAGCGACAGGCCCATCTCCACCACCTCCCGCTCCAGCTTCGCGAGCGACGGGAAGGCGCGCTGGCCGAGATTGTTCTCGGTGAAATAGGCCAGGTAGGCCTGCTTCTGCACGCGCTCCAGCGCTTCATCCAGGTAGTAGAAGAACACCGCCATGCGGCCCTGTTTCCAGGAATAGTCGCGCGCCTTGGCGGCCTCCAGGGCGGCCGAAATCTCGGGCCAGGCCTGGCCGGTGGGGGGCAGGATCTTCATGGTCGTCTCCCGGTTTTGGCCAGTCCAGCATGGGCGGGCGGGCGCGCCAATCCGGTTGCAGCGCGCGCGGCCGCCCGTCAGGATGCCAGGGCAAGAGGAGAGCCCGCATGATCGCCCGTCGCCCCCTGATGGCCGCCGCCTTGGCCGCCCCTGCCGCCGCGCTGGCGCAAAACACGCGCGTGCTGCGCTTCGTGCCGCAGGCCGATGTCTCGGTGCTCGACCCGCTCTGGTCCACCGCCTTCGTCAGCCGCAACCACGCCTATCTGGTCTACGACACCCTTTATGGGCTGGATGCGAATTTCCAGCCGCAGCCGCAGATGGCCGAAGGGCATGTGGTCGAGGATGCCGGCCGCACCTGGACCATCACGCTGCGTCCGGGCCTGCGTTTCCATGATGGCGAGCCGGTGCGAGCCGTGGATTGCGTGGCCTCGCTGCGCCGCTGGGGGGCGCGCGATGCCTTCGGCCAGGCGCTTTTCGCCGCGACCGATGAGCTGGTGGCGCTGGATGACCGCCGCTTCCGCTTCCGCCTGAACAAGCCCTTCCCGCTGCTGCCCGCGGCGCTGGGCAAGACCACCGTCACCGTGCCCTTCATCATGCCCGAGCGCCTGGCGCGCACGGATGCCGCGACGCAGGTGACCGAGATCATCGGCTCCGGCCCATATCGCCTAGGCGAACGCGTGCCCGGCGCGCGCACCGTCTACAACCGCTTTGACGCCTACGTGCCCCGCCCTGACGGCACGCCGAGCTTCACCGCCGGCCCCAAGGTCACGCATCTCGACCGCGTCGAATGGATCGTGATGCCCGATGGCGCGACGGCCGCCGCCGCCCTGCAAGCCGGCGAAGTGGATTGGTGGGAACAGGCGCTGACCGACCTGATCCCCACCCTGCGCCGCAACCGCAATATCGAGGTCACGACGCTCGAGACCACAGGCTTCATCGGCTTCCTGCGCTTCAACCATCTGCAGCCGCCCTTCAACAACCCTGCCATCCGGCGTGCCATTCTGGGCGCCGTGAACCAGGCCGATTTCATGCAGGCCATCGTCGGCACCAACGCCGATCTGTGGCGGCAGAATGTCGGCGTCTTTACCCCCGGCACGCCGCTGGCGTCCGACGAAGCGCTGGCGCCGCTGACCGGTCCGCGCGATATGGATCGCGTGCGACGCGACCTCGCGGCCGCGGGCTATAGCGGGCAGCGCATGGCGCTGATCGTCGCCTCCGACATCCCGTTCATCCGCGCGATGAGCGAGGTGGGCGCGGACATGTTCCGCCGCGCGGGCATGAATGTGGATGTGCAGTCGCTGGACTGGGGCACGGTGCTGCAACGACGCACCAGCCGCGAGCCTGTGGAACGCAATGGCTGGTCGGCGTTTTTCACCTGGGGCGGCGGGCTCGATTTCGCATCGCCCGCCGGGCATCTGGGCCTGCGCGGCAATGGCACCAATGGCTGGATTGGCTGGCCCGACAGCCCGGAACTGGAACGCCTGCGCGATGGCTGGTTCGACGCGCCGGACCTCGCCGCGCAGCAGGCCATCGCGCGGCGCATCCAGGCGCAGGCGATGCAGGATGTGCCAATGATCCCGCTCGGACAGTATTTCCTCACCACGGCGCATCGGCGCAATGTGTCGGGCATATTGGGCGGCGTGCCCTCCTTCTGGAATGTTCGGAAAAGCTGATGCGGATTGGTGTGATCGGCCTCGGCCGAATGGGTGGCAATATCGCGCGACGCCTGGCGCGCGCGGGCGTCGGGGTTGCGGTGTTCGACACCGATGCGGGGCCGCGCGCGGCGCTGCGCGACGAAGGCTGCACGCCCGCTGACAGCTTGGCCGCGCTGGTCGCATCCCTGCCCGCGCCGCGCGCGATCTGGGTGATGGTGCCGGCCGGCGGGCCAACCCAGGCCACGCTGGATGCGCTGCTGCCGCTGCTCTCGGCCGGCGATACGGTGATCGAGGGTGGCAATTCCTTCTGGAAGCATTCGCGGGACCGCGCCGCCGACTTCGCCGACCAGGGCGTGCGCTACCTGGATGTCGGCACCTCTGGCGGCGTCTGGGGCCTGGCGCGCGGCTATTGCCTGATGATCGGCGGCGATGCGCAGGCCGCTGAAGCGCTCGCTGATGTCTTCGATGTGCTCGCACCGGGCGAAGCTGCAGCCCCACCCACACCCGGCCGCGCGCCCGGCGGCACCGCGCAGCGCGGCTGGCTGCATTGCGGCGGGCCGGGTGCCGGGCACTACGCCAAGATGGTCCATAACGGGATCGAATACGGCATGATGCAGGCCATGGCCGAGGGCCTGGACATGCTGGAAAACGGCCCGCTCGACCTGCCGGTGGGCGAGATCACGGAGGTCTGGCGGCGCGGCTCCGTCGTGGCGTCCTGGCTGTTGGATCTGACCGCCCAGGCCTTGGCACAGGACCCGGCGCTGGAAGGCTTCTCAGGCCATGTCGGCGACAGCGGGGAAGGCCGCTGGACGGTGGACACCGCAGTGGAGAATGCCATCCCCATCCCGGTATTGGCGGCCTCGCTGTGGACGCGCTTCGACAGCCGCCGCGCGGACAGCTTCGCCAACAAGGCGCTGTCGGCGATGCGCAAGGGATTCGGCGGGCATCTGGAAACCAAGTGATGGCGCACCGCATCCTGCTGATGGGTGTCTCGGGCAGCGGCAAATCGACCATCGGGCCGCTGCTGGGCCAGGCGCTGGGCGTGGAATTCGCCGACGCCGATGCGTTCCACCCGCCCGCCAACATCGAGAAAATGTCACGCGGCGAGGCGCTGAACGACACGGACCGCGCGCCCTGGCTCAACGCGATCGGCGCCTGGCTCGGCGCGCAGGCCGGCGGCATCGCGGGGTGTTCGGCGCTGAAGCGGGCCTATCGCGACCGGCTACGGGCATTGGCGCCGGGCTTGCGCATCCTGCATCTGTCCGGCGATGCGGTGATGATCGCCACGCGGCAATCCGCACGCAGCGACCACTTCATGCCCGCCAGCCTGATGGCCAGCCAGTTCGCCACGCTGGAACCGCCGGGCGCGGATGAGCGCGCGATCATCCTCGATATCGGCGCGCCGCCGGCGGCCGTGGTTGAGCAAGCCCTTGCCGCCCTGCGCGGCCCGGACGCATCCTGACCGCCACAGGGAGGACCATCATGGACAGCTACGTGCATGGCGCGAGTGCCACCGAATTGCTGGGCGGCACCATCGGCGCCAACCTGGCCGCGACCGTGGCACGATACCCGGACCGCCCGGCGCTGGTGGTTCGCGCGCAGGGCGTGCGCTGGAGCTATGCTGAGTTCTATCGCCGCGCCGAGGATCTGGCCGCGAATCTGCTGGCGCTTGGGCTGAACAAGGGCGACCGCGTCGGCATCTGGTCGCCCAATAATTCGGAATGGGCGTTGACGCAGTACGCCACAGCCATGGCGGGCCTGGTGCTGGTCAACATCAACCCGAGCTACCGCCTGTCAGAAGTGGATTACGCGCTGAACAAGGTCGGCTGCGTCGCGCTGGTGGCAGCCACGAAGTTCAAGACCAGCGAGTATGTCGCGATGATCGAGGAGTTGGGCGCGGCACGCCTGCCCACGCTGAAGCATCGCATCCAGGTTGGCGGGCCGGCGGTGGCGGGCTGGATGCCGTTTGCCGATCTGGCGGAACCGGCGGGCCACGCGGCCAAGGCGCGGCTGGCGGAAATCAGCGCCACGCTGCAATCGGATGACCCGATCAACATCCAGTTCACCTCCGGCACCACCGGCGCGCCCAAGGGTGCGACGCTGACGCACCACAACATCCTCAACAACGGCTATTTCACCGCGCGCGCGCAGCGCATCACCGAGCAGGACAAGATCTGCATTCCCGTGCCGCTCTACCACTGCTTCGGGATGGTGATGGGCAATCTGGGCTGCACCACACATGGCGCCTGCATGGTCTATCCGTCCGAAGGCTTCGACCCGCTGGCCACGCTCGAGGCCATCGAGGCCGAGCGCTGCACCAGCCTCTATGGCGTGCCGACCATGTTCATCGCGCAGCTCGACCATCCGGAGTTCAAGCGCTTCGATTTGTCATCCCTGCGGACGGGAATCATGGCGGGTTCGCCCTGCCCGATCGAGGTGATGAAGCGCGCCATCGCCGACATGCATATCAGCGAGGTGACCATCGCCTATGGCATGACGGAAACCTCGCCCGTCAGCTTCCAATCCTCCATCGAGGACAGCATCGAGCGGCGAGTTTCCACCGTCGGGCGCGTGCATCCGCATGTCGAAGTGAAGATCGTTGATGGCGAAGGCCGCGTGGTGCCGCGCGGTGCGACGGGCGAGCTGTGCACGCGCGGCTATTCCGTCATGCTGGGTTATTGGGATGACGAGCCGCGCACGCGTGAGGCCATCGACCAGGCCGGCTGGATGCACACCGGGGACCTGGCGGTGATCGACGCGGAGGGCTTCTGCAACATCGTCGGCCGCATCAAGGA
>JAIXVH010000263.1 GCA_027483125.1 Acetobacteraceae bacterium
CTATGTCGAGGCACTGCGCATCGATGGCGTGGCAACCGGCCAGTCGGCGGCGCTGCTCAGCAATGGCACGGTGCTGTTCGACCTGACTGGGCCACCATCGGTCGCGCCCCCGCCGCCCCCCCCGGGCCAGGTCGCGCTGGCCGTGGTGCTGGGTGCCCAGGCCTTCCAGGGCAACCCCATCGCCACTGTGCTGGTCGATGGCCAGCAGGTGTTTCGTGGTGAGGTGAGCGCGAGCCACGCCACAGGCGGCGCCGCGGTGCCGCTCGGCCTGTTCGACGCCGCAGTCGCACACACCGTCCGCGTGGAATTCGCCAATGACCTGTGGGGCGGCAGCCTCGCCGCGGATCGCAACCTCTATGTCGAGGACATCACGGTCAATGGCCGCTCGACCGGCAGCCGGGCCGAATTGCTGAGCAATGGCGGCCAGAGCTTCACCCTGCCGGTGGCCCAGCCGCAGGCGCAGCCGGTGACCCCACCCGCCGGCGATACACTGCGCGTCAGCCTCTCCCAGGATGCCTGGCAAGGCGATGCGCGGTTCACGATCGAGCTCGATGGCGTGGTGCTGGTGGCCGATGGCGTGGCGCATGCAGCGCATGGCATGGGCGCGCCCGACGTGATCGAATTGCGCCCCAGCCTGGCGGCAGGCCCGCACAGCCTGGTCGTCAGCTTCACCAATGACGCTTGGGGCGGCAATGCCGGCGCCGATCGCAATCTTTATGTCGATGCGTTGTCGTTGAACGGTGTGGATCTGGGCCAGCGTGCCGCGCTGTTCTCCAATGGCGATGCCAGCTTCACCTTCACCAAGCTGGCCGCCCCCCAGGCGCCGACCACAGACATGCTCCGCATCGGCCTCTCGGCCGATAGTTGGCAGGGCGACCCGAGCTTCGTGGTGCTGGTCGATGGCAAGCAGCTGGGCGGGGAGCACAGCGTGGCCGCATCGCACGCCGCCGGGCGCGTGGAGTTCCTGGAGCTCGTGGTGCCGCATGCGCCTGGACCGCATCAGCTCGCGGTGCGCTTCATCAACGATGCCTGGGGCGGCAATGCGCTGGCGGACCGCAATCTCTACGTGGAATCGGTGGCACTGAACGGGGTGGATCTGCACCAGCAGGCAGCCCTGTACAGTGCGGGGGATGCGGTCTTCGCGTTCTGATGGCAGGCGGACGGGGCGGCCAGACAGCCGCCCCGTCCCTTGGGTCAGTGTTCAGGCCGCGATACGCGCGCCCCGGCGGCGACGGGCGAAGCCGAGTGCGGCCAAGCCAAGGCCGAACAGGGCGAGCGAAGCGGGTTCAGGCACCCGGATCTCGCGCACCAGCTTGTCCTGGATGGCGACGGCGAAGTCATTGAAGTCGTTCGCGACCACGAGGAAGGCGTTGGTCCCGCCCACGATGTTGTTCTGGTAGAAGGCCTGCACGCCCTGTTCTCCCAGGATGACCAGGCCATTGATGGTGTCCACACCGCCGGCGAGGGCGGCGTTGCGGGCGGCCAGCGTGCTGGGGCCGTCATTCGCCGAGCCATCGCCCGAGACATCGATCACTTGGCGCGGGCTTTCATAGCCATTGTTGTTGAACAATGGGGCGGCGAAATTGATCGCCCCGCCTGGCGCGGTCTGGCCGGCAAAGGCGCGCCCGACGCCATTGATCGCGGCGGCGAAGGCGTTGGAACTGGCCGCGCTGTTGATCAGCGTGAAGCCGAGCGACTGCGTCACCTGGCCCGCACCCGACCACTGGATGAAGTTGACCGCGATGCCGCCGCCCACGCTGGACAGAATGGCGCTCTGCACCGCCGCACTCTGGAAGGCCTGGACGTAGCCCTGCTTCTGCAGGTTGAACTCCCCGGCACTGACACTGCCCGAGACATCGATCAGCAGCGACAATTCAAGGCCGACGGGCACCGCGCGCGCATCATGGCTGAAGGCCATGGGTGCGGTGATGGCCAGCACGGCGGCCAGCCCGCGCATCCTGCCTGCAAATCTGGATACCAACATGGTGATCTCTCCGGATTACGGGTGCTGGATTGCGCCCGCATCGGGCCACACCAGCAATCTTCGTGCCGGACAGAAACGTTATCAATATCAGTGCATTGAGAGGCCAAACACGCTCACAGCCGAGTAACCGTAAACTCTGCCGACAGGGTATCAACCAGCGATCAGCCGGCGCAGCGTCGCCACCAGCCGGACCATCGGGCAAGGCTTCAACAGATGCGCCTCACGCGCGCCCGCGCTGCGCCCGAGCAGCAGCCCGGGACGGCCCGTCAGTATAATGATGGCCAGCGCCGGCCATTCCGCCCGCGCCTGCGCCAGCAGCGCCGCGCCCTCCGCGTCGCCACGGCCCAGATCGAGTTCGGCGATGATCGCCACGATGCGCGGCTGGCCGCGCAGCAGCGCCAGCGCCTCGGCCGGTGTGCCGGCGCCATGCACGATGAAGCCGTCACGCCGCAGGGCCAGCATTATTGCCATGCGCAGCATGAGGTTGTCCTCGACCAGCAGGATCTCATGGATGAGCGCGCCACCCGGCCCTGCCTGGTCGGCCTTGATCAGCGCGCTGCCAGCCTCTGGATCCGGGTTGGTCAGGGCGCGGCGCCCGGCCAGGCGAATTCGGCCACCATCCGCAGGCTGAGCGCATCGCGCTGCTGCGTCAGCGCGCCGCCATGTTCGCGCAGCAAGGCGGCGGCGATGCGCATGCCGCCGGCAGTCGCTGCCAGCATCGCCGCATCGGCCGGCTCGCGCGCGCTGACCTCCAGCCGCGCCGCGGGCGGCGCCTGGGAGAAGCGCACCAGCACCGCGCCGCGCCCATGCTGCAAGGCATTGATCAACAATTCGGCCATGATGATGCCCAGCAGCTGCGCGCGTTCGGCGGGCCAGGTCCCCGCTTCGGCGTCCAGCGCCACGGAACGCCCTTCCGCCAGCCCCGCCAGCCCATCGCGCACCGCGGCCACCAGGCCCTCGAGATAGGCGCCGAGCTCCACCGCTTCCTGCCGGCTCGCCTGCTCGATCCGCTCGCTGACCATGGCGATCGTGATGATGCGCTGCGCGCTGTGTTCCAGGATGTCGCGCGCGGCTTCGTCCTCCGCCTCAGCGGCCTGCAAGGTCAGCACGGTGTGCGCCAACTGCAGGCTGTTGCGCATGCGGTGCTGCAGGTCGGCGAAGGCCGTATCGCGCGCGCGGAGCATGGCCGCGTGGTCCGCGCGTTCGCGCGCGCGTTCCAGCGCCAGGCCCAGGCTGCCAGCCAGGGCTGCGAGGAAGCTGACATCGGCGGCGTCGAACCGGCCTGGCGTGTTGTCATCCACCTCCAGCACGCCGAAGGGCGCGCCGGCGCCGCCGATCACCACATTGATCTGGCGGATGATGCCATGCGCCTTGAGCAGCGGCGGCAGGGTGAAGCGCTGGTCGCCATCAATGCGGTCGCTGACGATGGAGCGCCCGGTGCTGAAGGCAAAGCCCGCCGGGGAGTCCGCGCCCAGCCCGAACCGCGTATTCCCGACCACGCCCGCGGGCCAGCCCATGCCCGCGCGCAGCAGCAGGGAATCGGTGCCCGGCTCGTGCTGCAAGACCTTGGAGAAGGGCGCGTGCAGGCCGGCGGCGGCGGCGCGCGCGGCCTCTTGCAGCAGGGCCGCTTCCTCGGGGCCGTCCAGCACGAAACGGCCGAAGGTGGCGGTGATCGCCTGCTGGTGCCGGCGACGGGCGAGTTCCGCGGCAGCGTCACGCGTCGGTGGCGCGTCACGGGTGGTGGGGATGCGCTGGGACTGCTGCGCGGGGGTGTTCTGCGCCAGTTCATGCAGCCGGAACTGCTCCCAGCCTTCCAGCAATGCGGCGAGTTGTTCATCCTGAGAGGCGCCATCGGCACGCATGCGCAGCAGCGTCGCGCGCAGCGCCAGGATGGGGTGGCGGCGCGGCAGATCGGCGCCGGTTTCCAAGGCCCGAAGGAAGACGGATGCCGCGCGCGGATCGGCGCGCTCCATGACGAAGGCGCCGTAGCCCATCACCGAGGCATTGCCCAAGCCGACCAGCCGGCGGGCCAGACCGCGCAATTCACGCAGGCGCGGGTGATCATCAAGAATCCGGCTGATTTCGGCCGCCGTGGCGCCGCGGGCCTGGCTGTTCGGAGCGCGCTGCTCGCGCCGCCACAGCAGGTTGGCCATGGCCGCGACCAGCGCCTCGTCGCCAAAGGAACGCCCGGCGGTGCCGACCTGGAAGGGGCGCTTGTTGCGGGTGTCATACGTGGCATAGGCGGCCTCGGGCACGCCGCGGATGACGGGCACCGCGATCGGGCGATCGGCCGCGACGACCGCCATCAGCCGGTGGCGGCCATTGACCAGCCGGCCGCTGGTCGAAAGGCAGATGGGCTGCGGATTGGCCATCCAGCGGCCAGCGGCGATGTCGCGCGTCAGCGCTTCGAGATGCGCGGTGATCAGCCCGCCGGCGGTGGCGCTGTTGCGCAGATAGGCCTGGGCGGTGGCGGGAGTGATGAACTCGTGGGTCAATATGGGCGATGCGGCTGGGGCGGCGGCGCTGGGGGCCAGCGGCGGCCAGGGGGCGCCGCGCAGATCGGGCAAAGGCGCATCGGGGGACAGCGCGGTGCCGTCGAGCGTGGCGCGCAGCGCTTGCAGGGCAAGGGTGAACAGCGCATCCAGCGCGGCCGGCCGGACGCGACGATGCAGATCGACCGCAGCGCGCAGCACAACACCTGGTTCTTCGGGCTGGAAACGCTGCGGGTGGCGCAGGGCTTCGAACAGCCGCAGTGTCCGCACGCGGTCGTGTTGCAGGCCCAGATACAGGATGGCGGTGCGCAGCGCCTCGGGCAGCGGCGAATGGGTCATGGCCAGGCTTTCGGCCACCACCTCCTCGATGCCGGGGCTGGCCAGCAGCACGCGCTCCATGTCGGGCCAGCCGGGGACATTGGTGGTGGCGCGCGCGGCCAGCGCGTCATCATAGCGCAGCAGGCGGGTGATAAGGCCGATCAGCGCCTGCGGATGGCCCGAACCACGGGCGGCGAGAATGCTGCGCAGGCTGCGACGATTGTGCTGGTCGATGCTGGGCAGCACGTCATCTGGCACGTCGCGGGCGACGAAGCTGGTCAGCGGCAGCTCTTCGGCCAGGCTCGCATGCAGGCGTTGCACACCATCGAGCAGCACGCCGCTGGCCGAGACGATGATGGGCATGCCGTTGAGCATCCAGCGGCCCTGGCGCATGGCCTCGCGGTATTGCGCGACGGCCGTGTCATCCACCGATGCGCCGGGCCAGTGTTGCGCCAGCAGGGCGGCAGCAGCTGCTGGCGACAATATCTCAATGGCCATGATGTGAGGCCATGGCCCCGGCTCGCTGGCGGCGGCGGATGGTTCAGAAATGTTGAGCGCCCTTTGCTCGGTAACGGCGTGGGAGGCGGCAATCCGGCCCCAGGGGAGCCTTGGTCTGCATGCAAGGCGTCCGGATGGTTTGCGGAAATCCCTGGCCGGGCGGGAACGCGATGCGAGAATGATGTCGGATAGGCGCGTGGTCTGGCGGGAAACACCGAATAGCGACGCGGTGATAATCGACCACAACTGTAATATAGCATGCATCGGCGATCCCGCGCATTTCGCAAGCACAAGATTAAATATTTGTATGCCTTCCCCAGTCGATGCGGGACGCGCGCCCCGGCACAGCGCGCTGGTTCCGGTCAGGCGTCGCCCAAAAACATCATGCCTCGGACTTCAATTGTTGCAATATCAGCGCTTCTAACGAGTTCTGCGGCTGCGCGGGGCCGGGCCGAGAGGGTGAAGAGGCGATTTTGGTCGATCAGGCGCCGATGATGGCCAAACCCACTCTCATTGCAGGGCGCCGCGGTTCCACGCCCGCAGACATAATAAACCGGAATTGTCTGGCCCATAGACCAAGTTCGCAAACGCCCAATTACTGGCCGCTTTACGGCGATGAACGATATCGCCAAGGTTCCTCACGCTTCGATGACCAGCCGATGCCAATGTCGTGTTTGAGTTTTCATCCCCGCATCGGACCCCTGGCCGGAGCGCAAAGGAAAAATCATGCAAACGCCGCCCAAAGCGACGAGTAACAGTGCAATGCCGTCAGACGGCATGGCACGCGCCTTTACCAATGGCGGGCCAGCATCCACCGGCCGCATGGTCATGCCGCTGGCCATCGTGCCTCGCGGCCCAGCGCCGGCGTTTGAGCGTGCGCGCGGGCCGCTGGCTTCCGATTGCGCGGTGGGCCACGAGATCCGCGAACTGCGCCGCGCCAAGATGATGACGCAGAAGGAGGTGGCGAACCTGATCGGCGTGACAGGCGCGCAATTGCACCGCTACGAGACAGGCGCAACACGCATCGCCGCGAGCCGCCTGGTGGCGATCGCGGCGGCGCTGGAAGTGGGGCCCGAGCGGTTGATCGGCGCCGCATCGGAGTTGTCGCGGTCGCAGGCGGGGGCATCGCATCATGGTGGCGATGATATTCTCGACCTGATCCAGATTTTCAGCGCCATCCCGGACCCCAAGTGCCGCGCCGCCATCATGACCGTCGTGCGCATGGTGGCGACGCAGCATATGGCGCTGGCAGGGGATTCCGCCGCGGCGGGTTGAGCCTGCTGTATAGCCAACAGCAATTCGTCGGCGTGCTGTTGGCGGGATGGACGTCGTGGCGTTGCTCTGGCGCGAGCGGTGCTGGTCCGCATGGCGGCGCTTGAATCTGGAACAACGCGTGCAGCCCCGCTCCGCTGCGGTCTGCGTTGGATCGGCTGCCCAAAGCCCGCCACGGTGAGCCAAAATCTTCTCGCCCGCATAGACGTCAGCGGATGCCGTCGAGTGTGTTTCCGTGGCGGTGATAGGGAGGCGGGCCTTGCGGTTGCCGGACCATATGCAGCGCGTATCGGCCGCTTGATGAGCAGGTGAGGGTGTCATCGGCATGGCGCACCGGCACTGCGCCAGAGCGCGAGCGCACCGCACATGCTGGCCGGCAATGCCATCGCTGCACGTGCGCACCGTACTTTCTTGCTCGATACGACCTTGGGCGCAGCCACGTCGCGGGCGCACCCGGCTGCACACTTGGCACTCCCGCTGTTCAACACGTGCAATTCTCGCCTAGGGTTTCATCCATGACGCGACGAGATGGCGCAATTCCAGGGCGGCTTGGCCAATGCATTTTGGCTTGAGGCCGCTGTCTGCGGTCGCCCGCCGCATCATCGCGGCCGCAGTCCTGATGGGGCTGGCCGTCGCCACGCCGCAAGGCGCCAAGGCGCTGACCTTTGCTCAGGAATGGGCCGATTTCCAGCGCCGCTACGTCGCCGCGGATGGCCGGATCATCGACACCGGCAATGCCGGCATCAGCCATAGCGAAGGCCAGAGCTATGGCATGTTGTTCGCGCTCCATGCCGGTGACCGCGAGAGCTTCGACCGGATCTGGAACTGGACGCGCCAGAACCTCTCCCGGCCCAGCGACCCGCTGCATGTCTGGCGCTTCGTGCCCGATGCTCGACGCGCGGTGCGTGATCCCAACAACGCGACGGATGGCGACCTGCACATCGCCTGGGCTTTGGCCCGCGCCGCCGACCGATGGAACGAGCCTGCATACCGGCGCGCCGCAACACGTATCGCCGCCGCCTTGCTCGCCTGCTGCGTGCGCGAAGTGCCTGGACGGACGTTGCTGCTGCCTGGCGCTGCGGGTTTCGCCAGTGGTGACCAGCTCGTCGTCAACCCGTCCTACCTCCAGTTTCAGGCGCTGCGCGCCATGGCGCGCCTGCAACCCGACAGACGTTGGCAGGCTCTGGAGGAGAGCGGCCACCAACTGCTGCGCGAAGCCCGCTTCGGCACCTGGTCCCTGCCGAGCGACTGGCTCGAGGTATCCAGGCGGGATGGCCGCCTGAGGATCGCGGCTGGCAGACCACCACGCTTTTCCTGGGACGCGCTGCGCGTGCCGCTCAATCTGGCCTGGCAGGCGCATGCGCCTGAACTGGCCCGCCCGGCCGTGCAGTTCTGGGCTGATCCGCGTCATGCCCATCACCCTCCGGCCTGGACCGATCTGCAGACCAATGCCATCGCGCCCTATCCTGGCCATGCGGGTGTGCGGGCTGTGCAACATGCCAGCCGCGCGGCGCTGCGCCTGCCATCCGACACGGCGCCGCGCGTGGCGCAGGCACCTGACTACTATGGCGCCGCCCTGGTGCTGATGGGCATGATGGCCGCCGAGATGCCGCCCGAGCCACCTCCCCCCCCGATCGCCGGCGGCACAGGCCGCAGCGAGCCCGACCGCGTCAGGCAGGTATTCCGCTGGCTGGGCATCTCACCCTCGGTCGATCCTGCCGAAGCCGCACCGACCGACCTGCCGCATTTCCGGGACAGCCGCTGGACCCGCAACCGGTACGGCGTCAATGATGCGCGCGTGGAGCTTCCCCATTGACCCTCCCATCGGCCATCGCGCGGCGCGGCTTTTTTGGTGTTGCGACGGCCGCGCTCGCCTCACCCGCGCTGGCACAGCAGCGGCCGTTGCGTCTCATGGTTGCTCTCGATCCCGGTCTCGAGCTGCCGTTCAGTGATGCCGATGCGGCAATGCCAGGCGTGATCGTCCAGAGGGTCCCACTGGCCACCGTGCAGACCCGACTTGCGGCCAGCGTGCGTGCTGGCCGGCCGATGGTCGATGCGGTGCTGACCAGTCTGCGCGGCCTGGCCTCGGGGCTTGTTGCCGATATCTGGACGCCGTGGCGCTCCGAATGGCGCATGCTCGATGTCGCCAACGCCGAGCAGGATGCCCTGCAGCGCAGCGCAGGCGAATGGGGCCAGGTGGTGGCCGCCGGACCCGGCGGTCCGTTCCTGGTCCATGACCCCGCGCGGTTGCCGGAGCCGCCGCGCGACGCCTCCCAGCTGCTGGCCTATGTGCGGCGGGAGCCAGGTCGCTTCACCTATGTCGCACCGTCGCTGTCGCCGGGTGGCGAGCGGCTGGTCTGCGCCTTGCCGCATATGCTGCGCGACGCTGACCCGGAGGACCCGGAGCAAGGCTGGACGGGCAGCTGGAACTACATGACCGAACTGGCAGGCGGAATCACTTATCACCCGGCATCTCCAGCCGCGATGAATGAGGCCTTCCTGGCCGGTGAATTCGACCTGATCCCTGGCCTGGCCAGCAGTTTTCCGGCCTTGCAGGCGGCCGCCGGCGGCAGGCTGCGGCCGGTCGCGCTGGAGGGGGCGCCGCAATACCCGCTGGGCCTGATGATGGCCCTGCCCCGGGGCACCGACTTCGCCGGTGGCATGATGCTACGCCTGCTGCGGCGGCTGCGTGCGGCACGGCCTGCCGTGCCCGCCATCGCAGAACTGCCGGCGGCGCCGCTGCGGGCGCTGCCCCCGGTCATCAGGCTTGCGGCGATGCATCGCCGCTGGGCGCGCAGCATAGGCCCGCGCGCCGGCACCCAGGATCGACGCTAGCCGATGTCGCGGCACCGTACGGCGCAACTGCCGGACCGGCCCCGCGCGAGAGGCCGGCGCTTGCTGTGTCTCGCTATGCTGCTGGCGCTGCTCTGGCCTGGCTTGGCCTTGGCCGACTGGACGGCATTCCAACGCCGTTTCGTCGCCGCCGATGGCCGCGTGCTCGATGTGATGCATGGCGGCACCAGCACCAGCATGGGCCAGGGATTGGGCATGCTGCTCGCCGCCCTGGCCGATGACCGCCCCGCCTTCGACCGGCTTTGGGGCTGGACCGACACCCAGCTGCGCATCGCGCCGTCGGTGCTGCACGCCTGGCGCTTCGACCCCGCGCAACCCGCGGCGCGGGATGCGCGCATCGCCACGGATGGCGCGCTGACCATCGCCTGGGCGCTGGCGGTCGGCGCCGAGCGCTGGCAGGACCGCGCCTTGGCCGATACAGCGCGGACCATGGCGCGGGAATTGCTGCGCTGCTGCACCCGTCAGCTTCGCCAGCGGCTGTTCCTGCTGCCCGGCGCCGAGGGCTTCGCCACCGCCCAGGGCATCACCGTCAATCCCGGCATCGTCAATCCGCATGCATTGCGCCTGCTCTCGCAGCTGGCGCCGGACCCGGCCTGGGCGGCGCTTGAGCGCGATTGGCTGTGGCTGTTGAGCCAAGCGCGCTTCGGCCTGGCCGAATTGCCTGCCGACTGGCTGTTCGTGCCGCAGGACGGCCGGCGCATCCGCATCGCCGATGGCTGGCCGCCGCGCTTTGGGCACGAGGCGGAGCGCATCATCATGCATCTGCGCCTGGTCGGGCTGGACGCGCCGGTGATCGCTGCGGCCCAACGGATGTGGTCGGGCCAGCCGGTCGCGCCGGCCTGGCTTGATCTGACCGATGGCAGGCCAGGCGGCGCGGCCGGGCCGCTGATCGCAGCCCTGCGCGGCCAGCCGGTGCCGGCATCGCAGGATCCGCTGGCCGTGGCGCATGTGCTGGTGCTGGGGCAACAGGACCGTCTGCCGCGCCGAATGACCATCGCCGCGGCCGTTCGGGCCTCGCCCCTGCCGCCGCAGCCGCGGCGCGGCGACGCCGGCGCCTCGGCGCGGGATCTGGCGGAGTTCCATCTCGGTGCCGATGCCCGCGCGTCCAGCCTCGCGCTCGGCGCGCTGCCCGCCACCCACGGCATGCCATCCGCCGACCTCGCCGCGGGTGATGAGTGGCGGCTGCTGCGGCTGGCCGAGGCATTGCCCTTCGGCCTGCGCGAAGCCGATATCGCCCCTTGGCTGCGGCTGGCCGGCCTTGGCCTGTCCGGCACCAGGCGCGATGGGCCGGTGAGCACGCTGACCGCCCGCCCGCCTTGCGCGGCGCCCGAAGCCGCGGCGGCCTGCCCACGACTGGACCTGACCCTGCTGCGCGAGCCGGGCATCCCGGCACGGCTGATCAGGATCGAAGCGGTGGCACCGGCACCGGATGGCATGACCCTGGATGCGATGCGCGCCGTGCTGCTGGCCGGCCGGGAACCTGCTGAAGACCAGGCCGGCGAGGGCGGTCAGCCGATGGTGGTCGAGCAGCGTGAATGGCACGCGAATGGCGATGATGGGCTGCGCACCGTCCTCAGCTTCGTCGTGCTGCGTGCCGCGACCCAAGCGCGGCAGGCGCGGTTCGGCGCGATGCTGACGCGCTCCGATCCGGGCGCGGAAAGCCTGGCCGGCGCCTGGCGCCGCCATCGTGCCAGCGGGGCGCTGGCACGGTGATGCGGAGGGGAAGCTCCATGAGGGGCACGGCATGACACATACCAGACGCGACCTGCTCGCCACCGCCGCCATCGCGCTGCCCGGGGGGGCTGCGGCACAGCCCTTCGTGCCTGGCCGCTTGCCGCGCGACGTGCTGGAGGTCGCGCCCGCCTTCCCGATCCCGCGCGACTACCCATCCGCGATGCACGTCGCCGGCAACCGCCTGCTGCGCGCCAGTGGCCAGCCCGCCGTGCTGCGCGGGGCCTGCGTCCCGGCCGTCGCCTGGATCGCGCAGCGCAACGACAGCCAGATGGGCTTCTTCGACAACCGGATGTTCAACGCAGCCTCCGCCTGGGGGTGCGACATCCTGCGCCTGTCGGTGATGCCCGCGGTCTGGCGGCGCGCGGGGCGCGTCACGGTGCTGGGCATCCTCGACGCCGCGGTCGCCTATGCCCGGCATTGCGGGCTCTACCTGTCGATCTGCTGGCACGGCATCGGCTTCCCGCCCGAGGCGCGCAGCATGACCTTGAACGACCGTGCGCTGGGGCCGCTCTATGCGGCCTCGGAGCCGGAGATGCGCGCATTCTGGCGCGCCATCGCGCAGCGCTATGGGGATAATCCCGTGGTGTCGCATTTCGAACTCTACAACGAACCGCAATTCATCCAGCGCGACGGCCGCCCCGCCCTGCAGCATGACCGGGCGATGTGGCTCGCCCTGCGCGACTGGGCCGAGGCGATGACGGACCTGATCCGCGAAGACGCGCCACGCAAGCCGATCTGCATGGGCGGCCTGCAATTCGCCTATGATCTGTCCTTCGCGCTGCGCGATCCGCTGCGACGCACCAACATCCTATACGCCACGCATCCCTATCCGGATGCGAATTGGCGCCTGTCCTGGCAGGACGCATTCCTGGAGCCGAGCCGCCATTTTCCGGTGATGATCACAGAGTTCGGCTGGGACCATCGCGACCATCCAGAAGCGCGCATGCGCGGCGGTGGCGCGCCCTACCGGCAGGCATTGATGCGCGCGGCGGACGCGCATGGGCTGGGCTGGCAGGCCTGGGCCTTCAGCCACAGCTTCACCCCGGCGCTGCTGCTCAACCCGCGTTTCGCACCCGCGCCGGATTTCGGGGATTTTGTCCGCGGCCAGCTGCTGCGCCACCGAGCCTGAGGCCCACCCCAACACCCAGCATCAGCGCTCGGAGAACACCAGGTCCAGCTGCGTGAAGACCGGCTGCCAGAGATACTCAAAGACAGTGTGCCGGCCGGTGATGATGTCGGCCTCGCCGGTCATGCCCGGCAGCAGTCGGAAGCCGTCGGCCTCGGCGCGAAAGAACGGTCGCGGCAGGCTGACCAGCACCTCGTAGAAGGCGGCGCCGCGCTCATCGACGACGGTGGTGGGCGAGACCCGCTCCACCACACCATCCGTGGTGCCGTAGCGCGCGAAATCGAAGCTGTCGGCCTTGAGCCTGACGCGCTGGCCGGGCCTGACGAAGCCGACATCGCGCGGCGACAGCCGTGCCACAAAGCGCACATCGCCGTCGGGCACGATGCGCGCGATCAGGCCGCCTGGCTCGATCACATCGCCGCTGCGCGTCTCGGGCACCTGCTGCACCAGACCGGCAACCGGGCTGCGCACTTCCACCTCGCTGGCGCGCTGGGCCAGGGCCTGGCGCTGCGCCTCGAGCACGCGCAGCTGGCCACGGGCCTCGGCGATGCGTTCGCGGGCGCGCGCATGTTCCTCCCGACGGACGCGGGCGAGTGACTGCTGCAGGCCTTCCAGCTCCGCGCTCGCCACGGTGCGTCGGCCTGTCAGCTGGGCCAGATCGACAGCGAAACGCGCCTCCTGCTCGATGAGGTCCACCAGCCGCGGCCGCGGTGCCAGGCCGCGATCGACCAACGCCGCGATGGTCTGGGCGGCCTCATGCGCGACGGTCAATTGCCGCTGCACCGCCGGCAGCTGCTCGGCCATGGCCCTGATCTCGGCCTGCTTGCCCGAGATGCGCTGGCGCACCTCGGATTCCTGGGTCTCCAGCAGGGAGCGCCTGGCCACCAGGGCGGCCTCGGATTCCGCGACCAGGGCGGGGAAGCGTTCGCGGAAGGGCGCGAAATTCGCTGCCCGTTCGTCGACCAGCGCGCTCAGCCGCTCGATCTCGATGGTCAGCGCGCCCAGCCGTCGGTCGCTTTCGTCGAGTGCCGCGCGCGTCTCGGTCGGGTTGAAGCGCGCAATGACCTGGCCCGCGCGCACCGTGTCGCCGCGGCGCACGAGCAGCTGCTCCATCACACCGCCATGCACGCTCTCGACGCGCTGCACCTGCTCGGCCGGCTCGACAGCACCGCGCGCGCGCGCGACCTCGTCGACCGAGGCTATCAGGCTCCACGCCAGCGCCGCGACCAGCCCCAGCACGATCAGCCAGGCCGCGATCCCGAGCAGGCGCTGCGCCGGCTCTGGGCCCGGGTCGAAGGCGGCTTCGGTTCTGCTGTCGGTCATGGCGTGGATCCTTGCGGGGCCTGCGGGCGCTTGATCGGGCCGGCATAGGCGAGGGCGCCGCGATCGAGGACGACGGCTTCATCCGCCACCTCGGTCAAGCTGGTGTCATGGGTGGCGATCACGATGGTCGCGCCGCCTCGGCGCGCGGCGATGAATGCGCGCAGCCTCTCCCGCGCTTCGACGCCACCAAAGGGCAATGGATCGTCGAGCAGATAGAGCACGGCATCGCGGCGCTCGGCGTCTTCCCAATGCGTCAGCGCCGCCTGCGCATCGGAGATTGCATTGTCATGGTCGGGCGCGGCAAGGCCACTTTCACCCGGCAGGAAGACCGCGGACTGCATCAGCGCATCGGGGTCGAACTGCCGCATGTCGCGCCCGTCCAGCGCGACGCTGCCCGATTGCGGCACCACGACCCCCGCCGCGAGCCGCAGCAGCGTGCTCTTGCCCGCGCCGTTCGGGCCCATCACCAGCGTCACCTTGCCGGGTGCGATGCGGCAGGTGATGCCAGCGAGCGCGGGCATCGCCTCGGCATCGTGGCGCACATAGGCGCCGGCGAATTCGATCGCCGGCGGTGCCTGCGGCGGCGGCAACAGCGCGCTGGCATCGGCCACGGCGGTCGGTGTCGATGCAATGGCCTGCCAGCGCCGCCAGCTCGCGCGCATCTGGCTGATCCGCGGCCAGGCCAGGAACAGTGCCTGCGCGGGGCCGGTGATGCGCCAGACCAGCATCATCAGCCCGATCAGCGTGCCGGCCGTCACTACGCCCGCCAGCACAAGTTCGATCCCCGCGACCAATGTGGCCAGCGCGGCACCGGTGCCGAGCGCGAGGCCCATGGATTGCAGGGCGCTCGCGCGCTGCTGCTGCCGGAAGGAGAGCACGGCGGCCTGACGCAGCGACCGTTCGAACCGCGCGAGCCAGGCATCGGCCGCGCCCATCCTGCCGATATAGCGGCCGAGCAGCGTCAACTCCTCGGCCATCGCCTCACGCTCGATACCACCCTGGGCGAGTTCGGCATCAGTCTCAGGCGGCAGGGCGGCGAACCACCAGGCGGTCAGGAACAGCAAGGTCAGGCTCAGGACCGGAATGACCACCAGCCAGCCCGCGACAAAGGCGATGGCCAGCACCGTCAATGCCAGGAACGGCGCGTCGAAGATCGCCGATGCATTGGCCGGGTTGAACAGTTCCGCCGCGCGGCGCGCGGCGCGCAGACGTCCGGTCGCATCGGTCGCGGCCATGTGGTCGAGTTGCAACACCGGCAGCCGCACCAGGCGGCGTTCGACGACGGCGCTGATGCTGGCTGAAAGCCGCGCATACTCCGCCGCCAGCGCCCGGCCACGCAATTGCCGCAGAAGCGCCAGGACCACCAGCACCAGCACCGCGCCACCGATCAGCGGCAGCAGCGAATCAGCGCCCCGCGCGCCGATCACCCGGTCATAGACCGCCATGGTGAAGAAGGGGATCGACAGCCCCAGCAGGTTGATCACCAGCGACAGCAGCGCGACGTAGGTGGCCATGGCGCGGGTGCGCCTGCGGCTCTCATCGAAGGCGATGCGCCCTGCCAGCGCATCGGGCAGCAAGCGCAGCAGCAGCCACGGGCCGGAGGCCGCGGCGGCATCGCCAAACTGCCTGGTTGCTCCGCGGCTGCGGACCTCGCCATGGATGCGCCCGTCGGACAGGCGCAGCAGCGCGCCGTCCGCCCCCTCGCGCCAGACGCGCGGGACCGTCCCGCTAACGCTGGCGGAGATGCCAAGCCAGCGCAGGCGCTCGGCCAGGTCATGCGGGTCATCGAGAGGCGTGCCGGTCGGCAGCGCGCTGTCGAGCAGCGCGCGGTCGCGTTGCCAGCCCAGTGTTTCCAGCGCCTCGGCCAGGATGTCCTGCGCGGTGCTCATGCGCGGCCATCGGTGGCGAGCGCGCGCAGAACCGCCGCATGGGTGGTCATGCCCACCGCGATGCCCTGCCCCGGCAGTTCAGGCAACAGGCCGGCCAAGGCCTCCACGCCGGCGGCATCCAGCGTCACGGTTGGGCGTTCCAACAGCAGCACCGCCGGCCGTTGCAGGATCGCGGCGATCAGCGCGACGCGCTTCACCGCGCCCGGCGGCAAGGCATTGCGCCCGTCCAGCCCGACCTTGGTGTGGTAGCCCTGGGCGAGGCGGCCGACGATGCGATCAAGCCCGAGGCGTGCGGCGAGGGCCAGCGCGGCATCGCTGCGGCCGGGGTCGAACAGCGTGAGGTTGTCAAGGATGCTGCCCCGCAGCATTGCCGGCCGCGCCGGCACCAGCACCGCGCCCGGCGCAGCCGAGGCGGCGCGCAGCGCGGCATCGGCCGCAGCTTCGTCGGGGCCATCGAACAGCATGATGCCGGCCGGCGGCGCGGCGGCGGCAGGCACGGCGTGCGCAGCGGCCAAGGCGCCATCCAACTCCGCCTGGGCGCGACGAATCATGCCATGGCGCAGCACCGCGCTGGCCAGCGCGATCAGCATGCCGCCGCCGCGCGTCGCCAGCATCGTCACCGCACCGAGCCCGCCGGTGGACAGGCCGCCGGCCAGCGCGATGGGCGCGCCCACAGCCAACACGCCGATGGTGATCACGAGCCCACCGACCTGGCCGAGTTCAAGCAGGCCGCCATTGGCGGCTTCATGCTGCTCCGTGGCGATGGCGGCCGCATTCCGCTGTGCCGCCAGGCGGCCCATCGCGGCCGGCGCTATACCGGCGGCACGGATCGCATCGGGCGCCTGGATCATCGCGCGCCAGCTGCGCAAATGGCGCTCCGCGGTCTGGAGGGAGCTGATGCCCGATGCGGCGTGGTGGCGCGCAACCCAAGCCGCGAGCAGGGCGAAGGCGGCCGCAACAATGATGGGAACCAGAACCACCGGTCCGGCAATCATCCAGACCAGCAACAGGAAGATGATCGCGAAAGGCGCGTCATAGAGCGCGGCCGCGAGGCCGCCGCCGAGCGAATCCCTGGCGCGGGCAATGAGCGCGAAGGTCAGCCCGGATTGGCGCGGATCCAGGCCGCCGGACAATGCGGCCTGCGCGGCGGCGCGTGACATCCGCAGCTCGGCCCAGGCAGCGCTGCGCGCGAGGGCCACGCCGCGGACATGGCGCAGAAACGCCTCGGCCAGCACCGCAATGGCGACCACGGAGAACAGCACGAGCGCCGTTCCGCCCGCCTGATTGGGGATGATGCGGTCATAGACGTGAATCAATGCCAGAGGCAGCGCCAGCCCAGCGATGTTGGTCCCCAGGGAGACGCCCAGCAGGGCCAGGTGTCCGGGGGTGTCGCCAGTCCGGGCGAGCATCCTGCCGCTCGGCGAGGGCGACATGGTCGCGGACTTCATGGCGTTCTCTTACAATGAGTTGAACATGCTGCGATGGCTTGTCGATAGTCGATTTCCTGGTGCCATCCTGTCAAGTCGACACTAGAATGATCACAATCGGGACGCCGCCGGCTCGCAGCGTATCGACGACACGAGGAAGGCGGCGAAACGCCGCGGTGGTGGTCGTGCAGGCGCACGGCCTCGCCACGCATGGAGATCCGGCTTTGACACCCACCAAGCACGTTGTCCGACCCGTCCGCGAGCAGGAGGAGATCTTCGCCTGGGTGGTGCCACTGGCCGGCGAATTCGTGCCCGTGGCGGAGGCCGGCGAGCAGGGCCGCGCTGCACCGCGCGTGCTGATGGTGGGCGGCGTTGAACTCGACCACATGCGCCCGGCAGCGCCACATGGCGTGATGGAGGCCGCGCCCCCGCCGATGCTGGCACCGGGCGGGGGCGTGGTCGCGACGCCGGCGCAGCTCTTGGCGCCGGCGATGCTTCCTGTCGCTGCCAGGCCGGATCTCGCGCTGCCGGTCGGCACCGTCCCCGAAAGCCGCCTTGTGCCAGCCCAGCCCGCCGTGTTGCTGCACCCATCGGCCAGCGGTGCTGCGATCAGTGCCAGCATCACCTCGGCGGACAGTGCGCCCGCCCAGGTCTCAGGCACGGCCGCCCATGGTGGGCCGGCCGTGGCGGCAATGGCGGCCAGCGGCACGGAAGATACCATCACGCCGCTGCGCATCGCGGCGGTCGATCGGCTGGGGCACCCCGAGGGCCTCGTGCTGGAGATCCGGGGCCTGCCTGCGGGCGCAAGCCTGACCGCCGGGCATGCCGGGCCGGACGGCAGCTGGAGCATCGACGGCGCGGATGTGGCCGGACTTGGGCTGCGCCCGGGCGCGAATTGGTCTGGCTCGGGGGTGCTGCAAATCGTCGCCCGCCAGCCGGATGGCCAGCAAGCCATGACATTGCTGGGTTTTCGTATTGACCCCGCGGCCGATGCGGCGGTCATCAGCGGCACGGACCGTGGCGCGGTCCATGAGGATGCGCTGCACTCCGCGAACGGCAGGCTGTTGGTCAGCGATGCCGATCCCGGCGAGGCCCATTTCCAGCCTGGCGACATGACCGGGCGGTTTGGTCGGCTGCACATCGCTGCAGACGGCGCCTGGACCTACCAGCTGGAGAATGCTGATCCGCGTGTTCAGGCACTGACCACGAATGGCCCGCCGGCGCTTGAGAGCTTCACCGTCCACAGCGCCGACGGCACGGCTCATCTGATCCAGGTGACGGTCGCCGGGCAGGATGATCGCGCCGCGATCACCGGCGCGGCCGCCGGCGTCCTGCGGGAAGATCTGGGCGTGGGCGCGGATGGACGGCTGGCCACGGATGGCCGCCTGCAGGTGGCTGATCCGGATGCCGGCCAGGCCGCCTTTCAGCCGGCCCAGCTGCAAGGAGTCTTCGGCGGCACGCTGACAATCGACGCTGCTGGGCACTGGCATTACGGCATCGACGATGCTGGCTCAGCGGTGCAAGGCCTGGCCCGTGGTCAGGCGTTCTCCGAGAGCTTTGTGGTCTCGACGCTGGATGGCACCACGCAGCGGATCACGGTGACGATCAATGGCGCCGATGATGGCGCGGTGATCGGCGGCACGGCGGTGGGCGCGGTGGCCGAGGATGCGCAGGTGACGGC
>JAIXVH010000206.1 GCA_027483125.1 Acetobacteraceae bacterium
CGATGCCTGGCTGGAGGAGCTGGAGCGCAATACGCCGTAATCATTGGAAAGGGACTCCGCGCATCGCCGCGCAATACGTGGACACCTTCGGAACCCCTCCCTTGAAGCTGGTCTGACGGGCCAAACGGCCTGGCATGCTCTCGAGCCCACCTGTGTGACTGCCGCTCGCCGCCGGCTCGGCACTGGCCGAGCGCACGATCACCCTGGCCGTGCCCTTCGCCCCCGGTGGCGCCACCGACATCGTCGCGCCCGTCATCGTCGAAGAAGTCGCTCAATTTCACGCCAGCGGGAGGCGGCGGATGTGCGCCTGGAACGACCGGAAGGCCGCCTAAATTCCGGCCTTCTCCGGCACCCAGATCATGCCGGCCTCGATGCGCGTGGTCACCGCCTCCAGCGCATCACCCGTGCATGGGCCGGAGACGCAATACCCGTCCTCCGGCCGGAACCGCGCACCATGCGCGGCACACACAATCAACTCCCCGGCGCGGTCCAGGAACCGATGCGGCTGGATCTCCAGCGGCAGCCCCACATGCGGGCAGGAATTCACATAGACGAACACCGCTTCCCCGCGCCGCACCGCGAACAACCCGGTGAACCCGCCCGGCGGCGGCGGATAGCCGCGCGAGCCGCCATCCGGAATCTCCTCAACCGGCCCCAGGCAGCGTTCGCCGTGCGCGGGCGATTCACGCCCCGCTCCGGGGCGATCGCACGCCGTCACTTCCCCTTCCACCCACCCAGCTTCGCCAGCTTCTTCCAATGCTCCGCGCTGACCGCCATCACCGACAGCCGCGACTGCCGCACCAGCGCCAGCTCCGCAAACTCAGGGTCTTCCTTGACCGCGGCCAGCGTCACCGGCCTGGGCACCGGCCCCACGGTGGCCATGTCCACGCAGACCCAGCGCCCGGTTTCATCGGTCGGGTCCGGATAGGCCTCGCGCGCCACGCGCACCACGCCCACGATCTCCTTGCCGATATTGGAGTGGTAGAAGAACGCCAGATCCCCCAGCTTCATCGCGCGCAGATTCTTCGCCGCCATGTGGTTGCGCACGCCGGTCCAGGGTTCGACGCCATTGGCCACCTGCTGGTCCCAGCTGAAGGCGTCGGGTTCGCTTTTCACCAACCAATAGGCCATTCGACAACTCCCGCGATATTTGACGCAGCGCATGGCGTCCACCGCCCGCAGATGTCAATCTCGACTACAGCGTAGGGTCTTGTTGCGCTTCCGTTGCACCACCTTTCTAACCTAAGCTTCACGCACTACATCGCATCGAAGGCAATGAGCAGCACAACGGCACCCCGCGGCATGGCCCGCCTGCATATGTTGGCGAACCCCGGCCGCTTCATGCGGATCTCCGGCGTGGTTCTGCCATGGCTGACCGCGGCCGCGCTGGCCACGCTGGCCATCGGCATGGTCTGGGGCCTCTGGCTCTCCCCGCCCGACTGGCAGCAGGGTGAGACGGTGCGCATCATGTATGTGCATGTGCCGATGGCCTGGCTGGCCATGGGTGCCTACACCGGCCTGGTGGCGCTGGCCGTCTCCTCCCTGGTGTGGCGGCACCCGCTGGCCGATGTCGCGGCGCGCGAAATCTCGCCGATCGGCGCCATGGTCACGGCCATGTGCCTGGCCACCGGCAGCCTCTGGGGCCGGCCGATGTGGGGCACCTGGTGGGTGTGGGATGCGCGGCTGACCAGCGTGCTGGTGCTGTTCTTCCTGTGGGTGGGCCACGCCGCCCTGACCCGCGCCTTCGATGACCCCGACCGCGGCGCGCGCATGGGCGCGATCCTGGCGCTGATCGGCGCGGTGAACATCCCGATCGTGAAGTTTTCCGTGGATTGGTGGAACACCCTGCACCAACCGGCGAGCGTCACGCGGCTCGACAGCCCGGGCCTGCATGTGGACATTCTCTACCCGCTGCTGGTCAACGCGCTGGGCTTCACCCTGGCCTTCATGGCGCTGGCGCTGGCCGCGACGCGGGCAGGGCTGATGGAACGGCGCGTGCGAGCGTTGCAGCTGGCTGCTGCGCGGAAGGTGGATGTGGCCCCGGGAGCCACGCCATGACCTGGCATTGGTGGCATGTCACCCTGTCCTGGGGTGTGGTCCTGGCCGGCTTCATCGGCATTGCCTGGGTCGTGCTGGCGCGCAGCCGCGCGGCCAGGCGTCAACTCTCGGTGCTTGAAAAGCGATGACCCGCAAACGCCGCCGCCTGTACATCCTGCTGCTCTGCGCCATCGGCCTGGGCACCGCCACGGCGCTCACGCTGACGGCCTTCCAGGACAATCTCGTCTTCTTCCGCAGCCCCTCTGACATCATCGCCGAAGCCCCGCCCCCTGGCCGGAATTTCCGCCTGGGCGGCCTGGTCGA
Organism: Acetobacteraceae bacterium; assembly: GCA_027483125.1. Classification (GTDB taxonomy): domain Bacteria; phylum Pseudomonadota; class Alphaproteobacteria; order Acetobacterales; family Acetobacteraceae; genus Rhodovarius. The sequence continues at coordinate 2,362 of JAIXVH010000206.1, forward strand.
ACAAGGCAGCGTGCAGCGCCTGACGGGCCAGGATGGCCGCCCCCAGATCACCTTCCGCGTGACCGACGGCAACAACGCCATCCCCGTGCAGTTCAGCGGCGTGCTGCCCGACCTGTTCCGCGAAGGCCAGGGCGTCGTCACGCTCGGCCAGATGGGTCCGGGCAATATCTTCATGGCGCGCGAAGTGCTGGCCCGCCACGACGAGAACTACATGCCGCCCGAAGTCGCCGACGCGCTTCGCCGTTCCGGCCACTGGAATCCCGCCAGTGGCGACCCGCCCCCCGCCGGCCAGTGGAACACGCTGGAACCGCGGCGCCAGGGCAGTTAGAGCATGCCGCGTTCACATGCGTTCACGCAGCACGCTCCAGCCGGTCATGAGCGCGTGATTCAACGTTCTCGGCGATTCCGCCTCAACGCATCACGCGCTAGGCTTCACCATGATCCCTGAACTCGGCCATTTCGCCCTCGCCATGGCACTTGCCCTTGCGGTCGCGCAAACCATCCTGCCGCTGATCGGCGCGCAACGCCGCGACGCAAGGCTGATGGCCATGGCCGTGCCACTGGCCAATGGCGTGCTGCTGGCGGTGCTGACGGCCTTCGCCGCGCTCACGGTCAGCTACGCGATGAACGACACCTCGGTGCTGAACGTCGTGCAG
>JAIXVH010000297.1 GCA_027483125.1 Acetobacteraceae bacterium
ACCAGCGTAATCACGCAGGACAGCCGGAAGAAAATGCCTGGATCATAAACGGCGGCGCCAAACTGGCCGCGCATGCTTTCGAGCCCAATGGCAATGCCATAGGCTTGGAAAATTGCGATCGCGACGGTGAGGTAGCGCGTATATTGATTGAGCTTCTTCCGCCCCGATTCGCCTTCCTTCTTCAGCGCTTCCCAGGCGGGAACGGCTGCCGTCATCAACTGCACGATGATGCTGGCGCTGATATAGGGCATGATGTTCAGCGCAAACACGGTCATGCGCCCGAGCGCACCACCGGTGAACATGTCGAACATGCCCAGGATGCCGCCGCCATGCTGGCGCAGCAGCTCACCCATCACCGCCGCATCGACGCCGGGAACAGGCACATAGGTGCCAAGCCGGTACACGATCAGCGCGCCCAGCGTGAACCAGATGCGCTTCTTCAGTTCCGTGGCCTTGGCCAGGACACCGAGATTCAAACTCGCCGCCAGTTGGTCAGCCGCCGAGGCCATGCACCCTTTCCCCGAAACCAAAGGCCCCCAGGATGATCCCCGAGGGCCTTGCCAAGTCTAACAGATGCCCCTTGTGAGGGCAGTTCTCAAGCAGCGTCTTCCGCCGCGGGCGCGTTCAGCAGCGTCACCGTGCCGCCCGCCGCCTGCACCGCCGCCAGCGCCGTCGCCGAAGCGCCCGACACCGTGATGGTCACGGCGCGCGTGATGGCACCCTGCCCCAGCAGGCGCACGCCAGCGAAGCGGCTGGCCGTGCGCACCACGCCGGCGATACGCAGCATCTCCTCGGTCAAGGGCTGGTCAGCCGGCAGACGGCCTTCCGTGATCGCCTTGTCGAGCGCGCCGATGTTCAGCGGCGCGTATTCCTTGCGGAACGGGTTGACGAAGCCGCGCTTCGGCAAGCGGCGATACAGCGGAAGCTGACCACCCTCGAAGCCGTTCAGCGACACGCCGGTCCGGGCCTTCTGACCCTTCACGCCGCGACCACCCGTCTTGCCCTTGCCGGAGCCAATGCCGCGGCCGATGCGCTTGAACTTCAAGCGGGCGCCGTCATTGTCCTTCAATTCATTCAGCTTCATCGCACTCTCCATCGCCGTCGCACCCTTGCGGGCCGCGCGGCTACTTCTCCACGCGCACCAGGTGCGAGACCTTGCGGATCATGCCGCGAACCGACGGCGTATCCTCCAGCTCGCGCACGCGATTGATCTTGTTCAGGCCCAGGCCGACCAGCGTCTCACGCTGGCCGGGCTTGCGACCGGCGCTGGACGCCACCTGGCGCACCTTCACCATCGGCTTCGCGTCAGACATTGGCAGCCTCCTGCGCGGCATCGTCCTTGCGGCCGCCACCCAGAATATCGGTCACCTTCTTGCCACGACGGGCAGCCACGCTGCGCGGGCTTGCGGCCAGCGACAGGGCAGCGAAAGTGGCCTTGACCATGTTGTGCGGGTTGCGGCTGCCGGTGCACTTGGCGACCACATCGCCCATGCCCAGGCTTTCGAACACTGCGCGCATCGGGCCACCGGCGATGATGCCGGTACCGGCCGGGGCCGAACGCAGGATCACGCGCCCTGCGCCGAACTCGGCAATCACGTCATGATGCAGTGTGCGGCCTTCGCGCATCGGCACACGGATCATCGTGCGCTTGGCACGTTCCGTCGCCTTGCGGATGGCTTCCGGCACTTCACGCGCCTTGCCCGCACCCCAGCCCACGCGGCCCTTCTGGTCGCCCACGACCACAAGTGCGGCGAAGCTGAAACGCCGGCCACCCTTCACCACCTTCGCCACCCGGTTGATGGTGACGAGCTTGTCCTTCAGCTCATCCCCATCCTGGCGTTCAGGCTGACGGTTCTCGTCGCGGCCACGACCGCGGCCACGGCGCCGCTGCTCGCCCTCGCCGCCTTCACCACCACCACCACCGCTGCGCGGTTCACGTGCCATCGGTTGCGTCCTTAGAAGCTGAGACCGCCCTCACGGGCGGCATCGGCCAGCGCTTTCACGCGGCCATGATACAGATAGGGACCGCGGTCGAAGACCACGGCCGTCACGCCGGCGGCCAGAGCCCGCTCGGCGACCAGCTTGCCCACGGCAGCCGCGGCGCCCTTGTCGGCGCCGGTCTTGAGTTCCTCGCGCATCGGCTTTTCCAGCGACGATGCGGCGGCCAGCGTGCGGCCGGCGCGGTCGTCGATCACCTGCGCGTAGATGTGCTTGCCCGAACGGAAGACCGACAGGCGCAGGCGCCCATTGCCCTTCTGCTTCAGGGAGTAGCGCAGGCGCTGACGGCGGCGCGCTTCGGTGCTGAGCTTTTCGGTCATTACTTCTTCTTACCCTCCTTCCGGAGGATCATTTCGTTTTCGTACTTCACGCCCTTGCCCTTATAGGGCTCGGGGCCGCGGAAGCCGCGGATTTCCGCCGCCACCTGACCAACCTGGCGCTTGTCGATGCCTTCCACCTTGATGGCGGTCGGCTTCTCGCAGGTGATCTTGATGCCCTTCGGCACCGGGTAGCGGATTTCGTGGCTGTAGCCCAGGCTCAGCACCAAGTCACTGCCCTGGACAGCGGCGCGGTAACCCGTGCCGTTGATTTCCATGGACTTGGTGAAGCCAGTGGAAACACCCACGACCATGCCATTGATCAGGCTGCGGGTGGTGCCCCACATGGTGCGCTGCCGCGTGCTCTCGCCGCGCGGGTTCACCGCGACGCCGGAAGCACCGACCTCCACATCCACCTCATCCGTGAGGTCCAGCTTCAATTCGCCCAGCTTGCCCTTGGCGATGACGGTGCGGCCCTGCAGGGCCACGGTCACACCCGCGGGAACGGGCACAGGATATTTGCCGACGCGCGACATGCTGCCCTCCCTCAGAACACGCGGCAGAGGACTTCGCCGCCAACATTGGCAGCGCGAGCCTTCTGATCGCTCATGACGCCCTTCGGCGTGGACAGGATCTGCATGCCAAGGCCCGCGTAATAGGGCTTCAGCTCACTGATCTTGGAATAGACGCGGCGGCTCGGCTTGGAGATGCGGGTGATCTCCTTGATCGCGGCTTCACCTTCGGAATACTTCAATTCCACGATGAGGTTCGCGATCCCGGCACGCACATCTTCGCGGTGCCAGCCACGGATATAGCCTTCGCTCTTCAAAACATCCAGCACGGCTTCCTTCAGCCGGCTCGCAGGCACCGGGCAGCGGGACTGCCGGGCATGCATCGCATTGCGGATGCGGGTGAACATGTCACCCAGCGGATCGGACATCGACATGCTGCGTGCCCCTTACCAGCTGGCCTTGACCACACCGGGAAGCTGGCCGGTATTGGCCATCTCCCGCAGCATGTTCCGGCAGAGCTTGAACTTCTGATAATTGCCGCGCGGGCGGCCGGTCACTTCGCAGCGCAGGCGCACGCGGTTCTGCGCGCCATTGCGGGGAAGCTGCGCCAGCTTGATGGTCGCCTCGAACCGCTCCTCAATGGGGCGATCGCGATCCATCACCACGGCCTTCAGGGCCGCGCGCTTCTTGCGGTGCGTCGACGCGAGCTTCGCGCGACGGTTGTTCTTTTCGACGGACGATGTCTTCGCCATGTCAGTTCAGTCCTCCGGACCCTTTCCGCATCACTGCGGAGGTATTCCCAAGTGTCACTTCGTGAATGGAAGGTCAAAACCCACGAGCAGGGCCTTGGCTTCCTTGTCGGACTTCGCCGTGGTGACGAAGGTGATGTCCATGCCGCGCACGGTATCAACCTTGTCATACACGATTTCGGGGAACACGATCTGCTCCTTCAGGCCGAAGGTGTAATTCCCCCGACCATCGAAGCCTCGGTTCCCAGGGATGCCGCGGAAGTCACGCACGCGCGGCAGCGCGATGGTGACCAGGCGGTCCAGGAACTCATACATCCGCGCCTTGCGCAGCGTGACCTTGCAGCCGATCGCCTGGCCTTCACGGATCTTGAAGCCGGCGATCGCCTTGCGGGCACGCGTGCGCACCGGCTTCTGGCCGGCGATCAACATCATGTCGCCAAAGGCGGCATCCAGCTTCTTCTGGTCGCCGGCGGCTTCGCCCACGCCCATATTGACCACGATCTTCTCGAGCTTGGGCACTTCCATCGGGTTCGTGTACCCGAATTCCGACACCAGCTTCGCACGGACCGCATCCTTGTAATGCTTCGCCAGGCGGGTTTCGCCGGCAGCCGCCATCGCCTTGCCGGCCGCGGCCGGCACGCTGTCACGGTTGCGGCCGCCACCTTCGGCCGGCGTGGCGCCGGCCTTGGCATTCGCCTTGTTCGCGGGCGCGGCCTTGGCCCCGCCCTTCTTGGGCGCAGCGCCCTTCTTCGTACCGCTCATGTGTCGAGAACCTCACCCGAGGCCTTGGAAACGCGGACCTTCTTGCCGTCTTCCAGCGTCTTGAAACCAACCCGAGCCGGCTTGTCGCTCTTCGGATCGATCAACGCCAGGTTCGACAGATGGATCGGCGCTTCCTTGGTGATGATACCGCCCGGCTGGGACATGCCAGTCGGCTTCTGATGGCGCTTGACCAGGCGCACGCCCTGCACGAGCGCGCGACCCTCGTCGGGGAACACGCGCAGCACTTCGCCGCGCTTGCCCTTGTCCGACCCGGTCAGCACATGGACCTTGTCGCCCTTCTTGATCTTGGCGGCCATGATTACAGGACCTCCGGCGCCAGCGAGATGATCTTCATGAACTTCTTGGCGCGCAGCTCACGGACCACCGGGCCAAAGATGCGGGTGGCGCTCGGCGCATTGGACTTGTTGATCAGCACCGCCGCGTTCTTGTCGAAGCGGATGATGCTGCCATCCGGGCGGCGCACAGGGTATG
>JAIXVH010000124.1 GCA_027483125.1 Acetobacteraceae bacterium
ATGCGGTAGCGTTCCATCGGGAAGCGCGCGCGATCCGCCGGCGGCAGCAGCGCGGTCAGGTCGGCCGTTTGCTGCGTGAAGTTCACCCAGTCGCCCAGCCTGGTGCCGGGCCGGCTGGAGGGTGGCAGCCGCGCTGCCTGCGCCGAGCGCGCCATTTCCTCGGCCGCCAGATAGGCCGCGGGCGGCCGCCAATGGTTGTCCTGCTTGAAGAAGATGGGGTCTCGCTCGCGCGTCTTCAGCGCGGTGAAGGCGGTGGCCAGGTCGGGCATCAGCGCACCGGCGCGGCGCCAATCGGTCAGCAGGGTGGAATAGCGCTGCTCGGCCTCCGCACCCATGCGGAAGGTCTCGGGCAGGAATTCGGGGTAGATGCGCGCGCGCATCGGCACCAGCACGATGCCCACCTCGATCCCGCCCTGCTTCAGGATGCCGATCGCTTCCGAGATCAGCCCGCCCACCCGGCGCACGCCCGCGATATTGCCCGCGCGGATATTCTCCCAGGCCGCAAACAGCCAGCCATCGCGGCCGATCACCACCTCGCCGCGGATTTCCGCCAGAGCGGGCGTGGCCAGCGCCGCGCCGCCCAAGGCCACGGCACGCCGAGACAGCCTCATGCCAAGGCCCCCCGGATGCGGCTGATGAACTGCGCGGGCGGCATGGCGTTGGGGCCGAAATAGGCGGCTTGGTCCGGCATGTGTTCCAGGTTCCCTTCCAGGATCAGGATGATGATGGCCCGCGGCCGGCGGGTGCGGAACAGCTCACCCTCCAGATAATCGGTCAGGCGCTTCCAGTGGCCATGATTGCCGGTGCGATGAAATAGCCCCACGGGGCGGTTCAGCGCCATGGACAGCATGGGCGTGAAGCCGAAATTGGGCAAAGCGAAGCTGTCGCCCAGCACCATGACCTCCTCGGCCGTGTCGCCATCCAGCAACCCGCCTTGTGCGGGCGGCAGGGCACGCACGCGGAAGCGTTCCGGCGGGTAGGCGGCACGCTGCGCGGGCGGCAGCAGATTGGCCAGGATATGCTCGCGGAACGTCAGGTTGCCCCAGGCGCCCAGCCTGGTGCCAGGCCGCGCCGAGGCGGGCAGGGCAGGGCCGATGGCGCGCGCATGCTCCTCGGCCGCCAGATAGGCCGACCAGGGGCGCCAATGCGTATCGGCCAGGAAGAACACCGGCTCCTGTGCGCCGTGTTTGATGCGCAGGAAATGCTCGGCCATATCCGGCACGATGGCGCCGGCGGCGCGGAAGGCATCGCGCGCCACGCCGTAACGCGCCTCCGCATCCGGGGAGATGGTGGTGCCGGCGGGCAGGAATTCTGGGTAGATGCGCGCCCGCGTCGGCACCAGCGCGACCGAGACCTGGATGCCCGCCCGCGCGATCAGCCCGAAGCCCTCGGCCAGCAGGGCGGAGACGCGGCGCACCGCGGGCAGTATTCCCGGGCGCAGGGATTCCCAATTGGCGAAGAGCCAGCCCTCGCGCCCCACCAGCACCGGGTCGAAGCGGCCAGTCTGCGCCGATGCAGCGGGCGCCAGGCCAGGCGCGGCCAGGGGCAGGACAAGCATTGTGCGGCGTTGGAGCATGGCAGCGTTATGCCGCGCGGGAGCGGTGCGGTTCAACATGGTGAATACCATGATCTCGGCAGGCAATCCGCGCCAATCCGTTGTGGCTATGGCGCGGATCGGGACAGCCTATCCGCGCACCGCATTGGCCAGTGCGCGCACCGTATCGAGCACGGCGCGCACCGTGCCGGGCGTCGCCTGGCCCTTGGCGTCCAGGCTTTTGGCCAGCGCATCCACCAGCGAGGAGCCGACCACCGCGCCATCGGCGATGCGCGCGGCCTGGCCTGCGTCATCGGGCGTGCGGATGCCAAAGCCGATCGCAATCGGCAGGTCGGTATGGGCGCGGATGCGCGGGATATTGGCCGCCACATCCGCCATGCCGATCGCCCGTGTGCCGGTGATGCCGGTGATCGAGACGTAATAAATGAAGCCGCTGCAAGACCGCAGCGCGCCGGGCAGGCGCGCATCATCGGTGGTGGGCGCGATCAGGCGGATCAAGTCCAGGCCTTGCGCGGTGGCGAAGGGGGCCAGGTCAGCACTTTCCTCGGGCGGCATGTCCACCACGATCAACCCATCCACGCCGGAGGCCGCGGCATCGGTGCAAAACCGCTCGGGGCCGTAGGACAGGATGGGGTTCAGGTAGCCCATCAGGATGATGGGCGTGGCGTCATCCTCGGCGCGGAAATCGCGCACCATGGCGAGCACGCCGGCCGGCGTGGCGCCCGCCTTCAGCGCGCGCTGGCCGGCGGCCTGGATGATCGGGCCATCGGCCATCGGGTCGGAAAACGGCACGCCGATCTCGATGAGATCCGCCCCCGCGCCGGGCAGGCCGCGCAGGATGGCCATGCTGGTCGCGGGGTCGGGGTCGTAGCCCTGCACATAGGTGACGAGCGCGCCGCGACCGGCGGCTTTCAGCGCGGCAAACTTGCTCGCAATACGGCTTTTGCCCGGCTGATTCACGCTCCGCTCCGCTCCGCGATCAGACGCTATGCCCGACTGACTCACGCTCCGCTCCGCTCCGCGATCAGACGGGGTCACAGCGTCACCCCCAGATGCTTGGCGACGGCGAAGATGTCCTTGTCGCCGCGGCCGCACATGTTCATGCAGATGATGTGATCCGCCGGCAGTGTCGGTGCGATCTTCATCACATGCGCCAGCGCATGCGCCGGTTCCAGCGCCGGGATGATGCCTTCGAGCTTGGTGCAGAGCTGGAAGGCTTCGAGCGCCTCCTTGTCCGTGATCGCCATGTATTGCACGCGGCCCAGTTCATGCAGCCAGGAATGCTCTGGCCCGATGCCGGGATAATCCAGGCCCGCGCTGATGGAATGGCCTTCCAGGATCTGCCCCTGCTCATCCTGCAACAGGTAGGTGCGGTTGCCATGCAGCACGCCAGGCCGGCCGCCGGTCAGGCTCGCCGCGTGTCCATTCGGCACATCCACGCCATGGCCGCCGGCTTCCACGCCATGCATGGCGACCGAGGCATCATCCAGGAAGGGATGGAACAGGCCCATCGCGTTGGAACCACCACCAATGGCGGCGACCAGCGTATCAGGCAGGCGGCCGGTGGCCTCCAGCATCTGCGCGCGGGCTTCCTCGCCGATCACGGATTGGAAGTCGCGCACCATCTGCGGATAGGGGTGCGGGCCGGCCACCGTGCCGATGCAGTAGTAGGTGTCGGTCACATTCGCGACCCAATGACGCAGCGCGTCATTCATCGCATCCTTCAGCGTGGCCGCGCCGGAGGTCACGGGCACCACCTCGGCGCCCAGCAGCTTCATGCGGAAAACGTTGGGCTGCTGGCGCTCCACATCGGTCGCACCCATGAACACGGTGCAGGGCAGGTCGAACAGCGCGCATGCGGTGGCGGTGGCCACGCCATGCTGGCCGGCACCGGTCTCGGCGATGACGCGCTTCTTGCCCATGCGCTTGGCCAGCAGAATCTGGCCCAGCACGGCGTTGATCTTGTGCGCGCCGGTGTGGTTCAGCTCGTCGCGCTTCATCCACACTTGCGCGCCGCCCAGATGCGCGGTCAGGCGCTTGGCATGCCAGAGCGGGCTGGGGCGGCCCACATAATGCTGCAGCAGATGCCGCCACTCGGCCTCGAAGGAGGGGTCGGCGCGGGCGGCCTTGTAGGCCTCCTCCACCTCCAGGATGCAGGGCATCAGCGTCTCGGCCACGTAGCGGCCGCCGAATGTGCCGAAGCGGCCGGCCTCGTCAGGGCCGGTGCGCAAGGAATTGGGCAGTAAGGGCTTGTTCAAAGGTATTCCCCAGGCTTCGCGCGGTGTGTAACGCGGGTGGCCTAACGCAACAACCGCACCGCCCTCGCGCCACGATAGATGGGGCCGACCAGGAAATTGCACAGCAGGGTGCGCGTCAGGTGAAAGCCCATCACCAGCGGCACCGCCAGTTCCAGCAGCTTGGCCGTCACCCCCATCTCCGGCATGCCACCGGGCGCCAGGCCCAGCATCACCGCCGTCACCGGCAGGCCCCAGCCCCAGGCGATGCCGACCGCCAGCAGCAGGCACAGCACGGACAGCGCCAGCGTGGACAGCACCGAGGCCACCGCCAGCCTGCGCGAACTGCGCAGGAAATCCGGCGTCAGCCGGGCGCCGAGTCCCGCACCCATGCCGACCTGCGCCATATCGATCATCCAGCCCGGAATGCCCGATGGCATATGGCCCGACACCATCAGCGCCAGGCCCAGCGCGAAGCAGCCCATCATCCAGGGATTGGCCAGCCCCGTGCGGCGCAGCAGCAACGAGACGGCAAGCCCCGCCGGCAGCAGCATAGCGAGCCCCAGCGCATCGATCGCGGGCCGCACGGCCTGGAAGGCGGTGTCGCTGCCATGTTCGCCCAGCAGCGTGATCGCGATGGGAATGGTCAGCACCACCGTGATGACGCGAATCGTCTGCGCCATGGTCACGGGCGCGATGGCGACGCCTTCGCGCTGCGCCAGCACCACCATCACGATCACCCCACCGGGCACGGTGCTGAAATAGCCGGTGCGCGAATCGAGCCCCGCCATGCGCTGCATGATCGGCACCACCAGAATCCCGCAGAAGATCGACCCCACAGCCGCCAGCACCAGCGCCGGCACCGCACCTGCGACCGCACCCAGCACCGGCCCATCAAAAGTCTGTGCGAAGCCGAAGCCCAGCAGCATCAGCGCGGCGGGGCGGATGGTGGGGTGCACGCCCACCGGCCGCAGCCAAGCCAGGCCGGCGGTCGCGGCCAGCGCGCCGATCATCCAGGCCAGCGGCACATGCAGCAGATGCGCGACAAACCCGCCCAGCGCGGCGGCGGCCAGAGTGATGGCTTGGGTGGTGATGGTCTGGAACACTGCGGCGCAGCATCGGCGGCGCGCGCGCCTGCGTCAAACCTCAGATGAAGAGATTGACCCCGGTGGCGGGCTGGGCCGCGGAGGCGCGGTTCATCAGGTAGCGTTCGGCCAGGCGGTTCACCTCACGCGGGTCCTGAAGTTTGGCGACATCGAGGCGGGTGGTGACGGCGCGGCTCTGCGCTTCGACCGACTGCACGGCGATCTGTTCCGGCAGGCCCAGCGCGCCGGTCACAACGCGGCGCAGAATGGGGTCGCCCAGCACATCGATCGCGTTGCGCGCGCTGGCCGCACGTTCGCGGAACAGCACGGCATCGCCCAGGCCCGGTGCCTCGGCCTCCAGGTTGTCGCGCCAGCGGGCGCGCGAGAGACCCTCCGCCAGGCGGGCCTGCACGGCAGGGTCGCGCAGGGCGGCGATGCCGCGTTCGGCCAGCTTCAATGTCTCCGCGGCCGCCTTCCAGCGGCGGTCCGACAGGCGGTTGACGATGGCGTCCTGGTTTTTGGGGTCGGACAGCAGGGCGCGCTGGGCCAGGCCCGACTGGTTCGCGGCATCGGGCATGCCGAGCGCGGTGGCGATGACCGACATCACCCGCGGGTCACGCAATGCGGCGCGGGCATCGGGCGCGCGTTCCACCGCGCGGCGGAACTGGTCCATGCTGCGCTGGAGCTGCGGTTCGCGCGCGATGCGTTCGGTGGCACGCGCTTCCTCCCCGGCGCGGGTGGCGCGGCGCAGCGAGAGGATGGCGTTGCCACCCCCGCCCTGCGGCGCCAGCTGGCCGAAGAGGGATGCGCTCATGCAGGCAGGCTCATCGGGGCTTCGCGCCGCGGCGTGGGCAGGGGCGCGATGCCGAGCACGTCTTCCTCATGGCGCATCACGCGGCGCGCCAGCTTCAGCGCGACATAGCCATCATCGGTATCGGCCGCTTCGAGAGCGCGGTCGAGCAGGTCGCAGGCGAGTTCGCTGGTGGTCGCTTCCTTGAAGGCGGCGATCAGGTTGCGCGCATCCTCAAGGCCCGCGGGGCGTTCGTCATCGGCGCCGATATAGGCGGTCTGCAGGGCGAAATAGATGCGCCGCGCGGGCGTATCCGCCCCCTCGGGCGGCATGATCTGCTTGCCGAACAGGAAGCGCGCGCGCGCGGCCAGTTCAATGCGCGTGCGGTTGCGGAAGCGGATGGGCGCACCATTGACGACCATCATGTCGCCTTGCCGCAATTCGAGAACCAGTGTGGACACATTCGCCTCCTTCAAGCTTGCCGTTCTGGGGATGCGGCGCAGCAACGCCGCAGGCATCGCCCGGCCCGCGCATGATGCGCGCGGCCGATTAATTCCAGGTGAAAGCGCCGCCACGAAATCATCGCAGGAACCGCGCCAATGACAGGTCGGACAGGCTCGCGGTGACGCGATAGCTCGCCTCCAGGGCGCTTCTGGTCCCTTGCAGTTTCGTCAGCGTCGCGGCCAGGTCGACATCGGTGATGGCGACCAGCTGTTTCTGCATCGCATCCGAGAGATCCTGGTGGCGGGTGCGCGCACTGGTGGCCTGGCGCTGCACCGCGCCCAGCGCGCCCATCTCCTCGGCCAGCGCGTTCTCGGCGCTTTCAAGACCGGTGCGGATGGTCTGCGCGAATTCCTCGAAGCCCTCGCGCTCCTGCAATTGCGCGGGTGTGAGTGCCATCAGCGTCATCAACCCACGCATCAGGTCGCGGGCCCAGCCGCCGGTGGTCTCGCCCTCCGAGGTGGCCATGGCGTTGCGGTTCGCCGCGATCCCGAAGACCAGCTTCTCGCCATCGGAGACCGGCATGCTGCGCCGCGGCTCGCCCGCGCCCTGCGCGGGGTCCTCCAGGAAGGTCGAGAAGGGCGAGAGTGCGGCCGACGTATCCTGCGCCAGGCTGCGGGTATTGGCGGCCACCGTGGCGGCGTTGGTGTTGTTCAGCGTGACGACCTCGGCCGCGATCGCATTGGCCAGCGGGCCATTGGCCAGCCCCGCCGGGTCGGGCACCGGCGGGTTCGCCATGTCGCTGCCGCCGAACAGGTATTCGCCATTCAGCCGCAGGTTCAGCAGCGAGCCCATTTCGGTCAGCGCCGCACGCGCGCGCGCCTGCACCGTGACCAGCGCATTCTGATCGCGCGAGGACAGGCGCATCCCCACCTCGGAGCGGAACTCGGAGGCGATGGCCTTCAAGCGCCCGAGCCCGGACTGCATCACATCCATCCGCCCCGCGCTGCGGTCGATCGCGCGCATATAGGTCTCGCGCCGCGCGATGTCGTTGGACAGATCCACCGCGCGCGGCGCCTGCGGGGCCAGGTCACCCAGCACCTCCGCCCGGCGGCCCGAGGCGATCTGGCGCGAGAGCACCTCCATCCGGCCGCGCAGCGCCGCGGCCTCGTTGTTCATGCGGCCGAGAATATCCATCAGCGCACCGCGCCCAGCAGGGCGTCCCACATGCTCTGCGCCGTGCTCATCACACGGGCATTGGCGGCATAGGCATTCTGCAGGCGCATCAGCATCGCCATCTCCTCATCGGTGTTGACGCCCGAACGGTCACGGATGCGCGCTTCCATGCCGTCGCGCATGCGGCCTGCCGCTTCGGCCGCGGCGGTGGCTTCGCCGCGCGCCTCCGTGTGCAGGCGCACCGCCTGGTTCGCGAAATCCGCGACATCGCGCGGATTGGCGATGGCGGAATGGATATCGCCCTGCGGCCCCAGCCCGCTGACCGGAAAGGCGCCCCAGGGCTCACCAGCTGCCGCATGGGTGCCCAGCGCATGGTCCAGCACGCGGTCCAGCAAGGTGGTGAAGCCGGTGGGGCCGCCCGGCGGGTTGGGGGTGAATGCGCTGGGCTGGCCCGGCCCGCCGGCGGTGGCATGCGTGCCGTCGCGCAGCTGCATGGCATTGGGCGGCACATCGGGACTGACGCGGATGCGTGCCGCGAAGCCGACATGCCCGCCGGCGACATGGCCCGCCAGCCGGTCGGGCACCGCGCCCGCAGCATCGGTGAAGAGGCGCAAGCCCACCGCATCGAAACGCCCGGCCAGCTCGACGGCCGCGACATCCAGCTCGGCCTGCATGCGCGGCAGCACCGTGTCGCGCAGCTGCACCAGTTCCGCCAACCGCCCGCCGGTCAATTGCCGCGTGACATCGACGCCGCCCTGCATCACGCCGGGCAGCGAGCCGCCCGGGCCGTAGAAGGCCTCGGGCCCGGGCGCGGCATTGGCGGCGCTGAACACATCCTCTCCGGCGGTGGGCAGGGGCAGGGTGATGCCGTTGCGCGCGAGCAGCACGATGCCGCCATCAGGCTGCCGCAGGCCCCGTAGCGGCAGGCTCTCCGAGAGCCGGTTGAGCAGCACGTCGCGCTGGTCCTCGAGCTCGGCGGTGGAGCGGCCGGTGGTCACCTCGGCGCGGATGATGCGGGTGAGATCGGCGAGTTCCCGCAGACCGTCATTGATGCGCCCCACCTCGGAGACAATGCCGTCCTGCGCCTCGCGCCGGGCGGCCTGCACGGCGTTGGCGCTGTCGCGGAACTGCATGGCCGCTTCCTCGGCGTTGCGCAGCGCCGCGCGCATCAGTTCCGGATCGGCCGGCGAATCGCGCAGCGCGGTGAAGCCTTGCGCCAGCGCTGCCACGCGCGCGCCGAGCGAGACATTATCCTCCGGGCGGCCCTGCACCGCCTCGACCGGTTGCAGGATGCGCGCGCGCAGTTCGGCCGCCGCCGCCGCCGCACCCCGGCCGTCGCGTTCGGCCAGCAGTGCGAGGTCCACATCGCGCAGCGCCTCGCCCGCGCGCACGCCCAAGGGGCGGCCTTCGAATTCCTCGGCCGACATCGCCACGCGCTTCTTGGTGAAGCCCGCGGTGTCCGCATTGGCGATGTTGTGCGAGGTCTGCTGCAAGGCGCGCTGGTTCGCGGAAATTCCGCTGAGCGCGATGTGCAGCGCGAGATCGATGCCCATGTCCTGTCCAGATTTGCGGGATGACTCCTAAAGCGCGGTTAACGCTTCATATTGATGGTTTCCTGGAGCAGCTCGTCGCTCGTGGTCACCACGCGTGTGTTCGCGGTGTAGGCTCGCTGCGCGACGATCAGCTTGGTGAATTCGCCCGCGATATCCACGTTCGAACGTTCCACGCTGCCCACCACCAGGCGGCCGGCGCCGTCCTTGGCCACATCGGTCACGCGCGCGTCACCGCTCTCGATGGTGCGCATGAAGGCCTGGCCATCCAGGCGTTGCAGCGAATCGGGATCGGAGAAGGTGACCAGCGGCAGGCGGGCGACGATGCGCGACTGTCCATTGTCATAGTTGATCGCGATGTCGCCCGATTCGCCGATCTTCAGCCCGGCATAGGAGCCCGGCGGCACGCCGTTCTGCGACTGGTTGCGCACATTGAATTCGCCCACCGAGAACTGCGTCAGCCCGCGTGCCAGGCCGATCTCGCCCAGGTTCAGCACGATGGTCTGCGGCCCCTCGCCCAGATCGGCGACGAAGGTAACGTCTGCCGGGTCGCCCAGCGCGGTCGTGCCCACCGTCATGTTGCTGGCGGCACCAAAGCCGCCCAGCGTGCCAGGCGGTGTGGCGGGCGTGGCGTTGGCGCCGAATTGCAGGCGCAGGCTGCGCGCGGGCGGTGCATTCTCACCGGGGATGGTGATGGACAGGTCCCATTCGCCGGTGGCCACCACCGGTGGGCCGGCATTGGTGACCGGCGTGAAGCTCATCGTCGCCACATGCGGCGTGCCCAGCGCATCATAGAGGCGGACCTGTGATGTCACCGGATCGATCGCATCGGCTGGCAGATCGGCGGCGAGTTCGATGCGCGATGTCGGCACCGGGTTGAACACCTGCTGGCTGATGCGCACGGGCGCCAACTGTGTGCGATCGGGCTCGTTGGTCGCCTCGCTGATCGGCCAGCCTTGCAGGTAGTAGCCCCCGCCATTCACCAGATAGCCGTCACGGTCCATCTGGAAGTCGCCGGCGCGGGTGTAGAATTGGCGCTCATCGAATTGCGGCAGGCCGTTCTGCTGGCCGCGCCGCGCGGCCACCGAGAAGAAGCCCTGCCCACCGATCGCCAGCGCATTGGGAATGTCCGACTGCTCGACCGTGCCTTGGACGGCGTTGGTATAGTCCGGCCGCGCCTGCACCGAGCCAGGCGCATGCAGCGAACGTGTGGACTGCGTCAGCAGTTCGGTGAAATTGGTGTCGATGCGCTTGTAACCGATGGTCTGGCTGTTCGCGAGGTTGTTGGACACATGGCCAAGCGCGCGCGATTGCGCATTCAGGCCGCTGATGGCGGTCGTCATGGCGCCGAAAAGGGACATCGCGGAATTCTCCGAATCGTGGTGGCCCGCACTCGCACGCGGCGTGCCAGCCGCAGGGCGGGGCGATGCGGCAGAAACTGCCTGTGCCCGGCGCTTCCCGCCGCGCGCGGGCCTGGCCTTGCCCGGCATCGGGCTGGCACGCCGCGTGCTCAGGCTTGCACGCCGCATGCTGCCGAGCGGCCATGCAAGGAACGGCCATGCCAAGCGATGCGATCAGCCTGATGCCGACAGCGCCCCCCACGGCGGCCATGGCAACGGCCATGCCCGAAGCCGGCGGCGGCTTTGGCGCCGCCTTGCTGCGCGCCGAGCAGGCCCTGGTGCCGTCCGGCACTGCGCCTGGCACCCCGGCCGTCATGCCGGCCGAGGAAGCCCTGACCGCCGCGCTATCCCTGCCGACCGCCACGCCGGCGGCAGCCGAGTTGACCGCGCCCCCCTTAACCGTGCCCCTCCCGGCCGCGCCCGCCCTGGCCCCGCCGAACCCGGTCGCAGTGGCCGCTGCCGTGCTGACGGTGCCGGCCGCACCACAGGCCGCGGCAACGGACGAGCCACCGGCGATGCCGGCCATGCTGCCGCCGGAGACTTCGGTGCCTGAACCCGTGGCGTCCCCCCCATCCGCGCCCGAGAAATCGGCACCATCCCAGCCGCTGCCACGCATGGCTGAAACGCTGCGCGCGAGCCTCGCACCGCCCGCAAACTTGCCCCCGCCCGGACCAGCGCCGGATGCTTCGCCGGCAGCCGCCGCCGAAGCCGAACTCGACGCGGCACTGCTGCTGCCCGATGACGCGCCGGCGCCAGCCGTGGCTGTGCTGTCGGACACCATCGAGGCCTCGCCCGAACCGCTTGAAGCGCCCGCCATGCCGGTGCCTTCGCCCGGCCCGATCATCGCAGCGGCGCCGAACGCCGCTCCGGCCCCGACGGCAGCGCTCACACATGCCGAAGCCGGGGCACATGGCGCGGCCGCACCGGATGCGGCGGCCGGCGCCGCCCAGCGCTCGCCGCCCGCGGAACCGCAGCGCCTGGCCGAACGCCAGACGCCTGCCGAACAGGCCATCGCACCCGTGCCGCAGGCTGCGCCGCCTGCCCCGGAAGCCGCCGCCGAACGCCCGCCAGCAGCGCCCGAATCCCGCGCCCCCGAGCATCGCGGCATGGAAGCGCGCGCGCCCGAATCCACGCCGCCCCGCGCGCCCGATCCGCAACCGCAGGCCGCGCCCGTGGCCGAGGTCGTGCCCCCGCCGCAAGCCAACACCACCCGCAGCCCGCCGCCGCCGCCCACGCGCCAATTGCTGCCCGTCACCGTGGCGCTGCTGGTCTCGCCCGGCAGCCAGCCGGCCTTCTCCATCACGCTGGAGCCGCAGGAGCTGGGCCGCGTCGAAGTGCGCCTGGCGCGCGGCGCGGATGGCGAGACGAAGCTGCGCATCACCGCCGAACGTGCCGAGACGGTGGCGCTGCTCGCGCGTGATCAGCGCGACCTGCAACAGGGCCTGGCGCTGTCCGGCGTGCCGCTGGCCAATGAGGCGATCAGCGTCGAACTCGCCGGTGGCGATGCGCAGCGCGAGGGCCGCCAGGACGGCCAGCAACGCCGCCAGCAGCAGGGCGGCCCCGAACCCATCACGCTGCGCGCCGAGAACCTGCCGCGCAGCCTGCTCGACATGTCCATCTGACAGGAGATCACGATGAGCACGACCACCACGCAAGCCGCTTCCGGCACCACCGGCTCGGGCGGTGTGCAGAACACCCGCACGCGCGGCAACGGCACTGGCATGGCCGCGGATTTCGACACCTTCCTGACCTTGCTGACCGTGCAGCTGCGCAACCAGGACCCGACCAACGCGATGGATGTGAACCAGATGACGGAGCAGCTGGTCAGCTTCACCGGCGTCGAGCAGCAGATCCAGATGAACCGCCAGTTGCAGGATCTGCTGGGCCTGCAGCAGGGCGCGCAATTGACCTCGGCGGCCGGGCTGATCGGCCGGCGCATGGAGGTGCAAAGCGACCGCCTGGTGCTGCAATCGGGCGAGGCCGCGCTGCGCCTGCCGGCCGCGGGCGAAGCGCGCAGCGGTGTGCTGCGCATCACCGATGCCGCCGGGCGCGTGGTGCGCGAGGCATCGCTGCCGCTAGGCCAGCAGCCCACCACCTGGCGCTGGGACGGGCGCGACGCCGCCGGCCGTGCGATGCCCGATGGCGCCTACGCCTTCACCCTGGAAGGCCGCGACGCGCTGGGCGGGGCCGCGGCGGTGCAGGCCTCGGTGCTGGCGCGCGCGACGGGGGCGGAGCGCAGCGGCAATGGCGTGGCGCTGCGCTTCGGCAACCTATCGCTGGGCCTGGATCGTTTGCGCGGCATGGAACCATAATTCTTCCAAGCGTTTACCCGCGGGAAAGGGTGCCCGGCACATCCTGCCGACATGCCCGGCAGAAAACTCCCTTCGCATGATGCGATCAAGCGTGACCCGCTCGCGGCGACACCGCCCGGCTGCTCCGCATGAGGCCCTTGCTCGACAATTTTCTGGCGCTGGGCCGTGTGCGGCTGATGGCGTTGGGCGGCCTGGCGGCGGCGATGCTGCTGGGCCTCGGCCTGCTGGCGATGCGCGCCGGCTCGCCGCCCATGGGCCTGCTCTACGGCGACCTGGACCCGCGTGATGCCGGCGCCGTCGTCGCCGCGCTGGAACGCCAGCGCGTGCCCTTCCGCGTCACCGGCGGCGGCGCGCAGGTGCTGGTACCTGTGGATGATGTGGCGCGGCTGCGCGTGACGCTGGCGCGCGATGGCATCCCCGCCGGCGGCTCCGTCGGCAATGAATTGTTCGACCGCAGCGAATCCCTCACCACCACGCCCTTCCAGCAGGACATGAACCGCGTCCGCGCGCTGGAGGGCGAGTTGTCGCGCACCATCCGCGGCATCAATGGCGTCCGACAGGCGCGCGTGCATCTCGTGCTGCCCCGGCGCGAGGCGTTTTCCCGCGAACGTGCGGAGGCCCAGGCGAGCGTCATCCTGCACATGCAGGGCGCGCAGCGGCTGGACCGCGAAGGCACGCAGGCCGTGCTGCACCTGGTGGCCGCGGCGGTGCCTGGGCTGAATGCGCGCAACGTCTCCATCATCGACAGCCGTGGCGAGGTGCTGGCGCGCGGCGGGCAGGCGGTGGGCGGTGCGGCCGCGGCCGCCACGCAGGATGAAATGCGCCGCGCCAATGAGATGCGCATCAGCCGCGCCGTGGAGGAACTGCTGGAGCGCAGCCTGGGTGTGGGCCGCGTGCGCGCCGAGGCCACGGTGGAGATGGATTTCGACCGCGTCGAAACGCGCGAGGAACGGTTCGACCCGGAGAACCAGGTGCCGCGCAGCACGCAATCGGTCACCGAGAACAACCGCAGCAGCGAGCCGGGCAATGTCTCGGTGCAGAACAACCTGCCCGGCGCGGAAGGCCAGGCTGGCGGTGGCGGCAGCCAGGAATCCCGCCAGGAGGAGACCACGAATTTCGAGATCGGCCGCAGCACGCGCAACACGCTGCGCGAGCATCCGGTGGTGCGTCGCGTCTCGATCGCGGTGCTGGTCGATGGCGTGGCCGAACCGGTCGAAGGCGGCGGCAGCCGGATGCGCGAGCGCACGGCCGAGGAATTGCAGCGTATCGCAGCACTGGTGCGCAGCGCAGTGGGCTTCAACGAGCAGCGCGGCGACCGTGTGGAAGTGGTCTCCATGCCATTCGTCGAGCAGCCGGCGGCCTTGGCCCCGGCCGGCTTGTTCGGCCTGCCGATCAGCGAGGGCATGGTCACGCGGCTGATCGAGACCGCGGCCATCCTGCTGGTGGCGCTGCTGGCGCTGCTGCTGGTGGCGCGGCCGGTGGCGCGGCGCCTGGCGGTGGCGCTCGCACCGCCTGCGCTGGCGGCCGCAGCGGCTGGCGGCGCGGCCGCGACCCTGCCCGATGGCAGCCCCGCCCCGATGATCACGCTGCCCGACGGCACCCAGGTGCCCGCGCTGCCGGCGGGCGACGAGCAGACGGTGGGCATGTCCCATGTCGAGGGCCGGATGCGGGCCTCCTCGCTCGCGCGGCTGGCCGAACTTGTGAATTCCCAGCCTGACGCATCGCTGGCCGTGCTGCGGAACTGGCTGACCCCGGAGGAATGACGATGGCTCTGAACATGACCGGCCCGCAAAAGGCCGCCGCATTGATGCTCGCGCTGGGCGAGGAGAATGCCGCACCGCTCTTCGCGCGCATGCATGAGGATGAGGTGCGCGACCTGTCCCAGGCGATGTCCCGCTTGGGCTTGCTGCCCGCGCAGGCGGTGGAGGACCTGCTGGAGGAGTTCGCGATGGCGCTCGGCCAGACCGGGAACCTGACCGGCAGCTTCGAGACCACCGAAAGGCTGTTGATGAAGTCCCTGCCGCGCGACCGTGTGCAGCAGATCATGGAGGAAATCCGCGGCCCCGCGGGCCGCACCATGTGGGACAAGCTGGGCAATGTGAATGAGGGCGTGCTCGCCAACTACCTGAAGAATGAATACCCGCAGACCGTCGCGGTGGTGCTCTCCAAGATCAAGTCCGACCATGCCGCGCGCGTGCTCTCGCTGCTGCCCGATGGTTTTGCGATGGAAGTGGTGATGCGCATGCTGCGCATGGAGACGGTGCAGAAGGAAGCGCTGGAAGGCGTCGAGCGCACACTGAAGGCCGAGTTCATGTCCAACCTGGCGCGCAGCCAGCGCCGCGACAGCCATGAATTGATGGCCGAGATCTTCAACAACCTCGACCGCAATTCCGAAAGCCGCATCCTGGGCGCGCTGGAGGAGCGCAACCGCGAAAGCGCGGAACGCATCCGCGGCCTGATGTTCACCTTCGACGACCTCAAGCGCCTGGATGGCCCGGGCGTGCAGGTGCTGCTGCGCGGCGTGGAGAAGGACAAGCTGGCCCTGGCGCTGAAGGGCGCGAGCCAGGAACTGCGCGACATGTTCCTCAACAACATGACCGAACGCGCGGCGAAGCTGCTGCGCGACGACATCGCCGCCATGGGGCCCGTCCGCCTCAAGGACGTCGACGAAGCACAGGCCCTGATCGTGGTGGCAGCCAAGGAATTGGCAGCCCAAGGGCAGATCCAACTGGCCGAAGGCCGTGACGAGGAGATGGTCGCATGACCGAAACACCCGAACAATTCCAGGCCGCCGGCGCCACCGAGGTGGCAGGCCTGCGCGCGGCGCCCAGCGGCCCGCGCAACCTCGAGGCGGTGTATGACATCCCGGTGCAGGTCAGCGCCGTGCTGGGGCGCGCGACCATGCAGGTTTCGCAGCTGCTCAAGATGGGCCGAGGCGCGGTGGTCGAGCTGGATCGCAAGCTGGGCGAGGCGGTGGACATCTACGTCAACAACCGCCTGGTCGCGCGCGGCGAGGTGGTGATGGTCGAAGACAATCGCCTGGGCGTGACCATGACCGAAATCGTCAAGTCTGACAGGGCCGGCTGATGGCTCGCCTTCTCATCATCGGCGGCCTGCAGGGCGAATTGGGCCAGGCTGCGCGGCTGGCGCAGGCGCGCGGCGCCCAGCTTCTGCAGGCGGATGGCATCACCCAGGGCCTGGCGGCGCTGCGCCATGACGGCGCGGATCTGGTGTTTTGCGACATCATCCATGACGTTGCCTGGCTGGCGCAGACCATGACCGAGGAACGCATCGCGACGCCCATCATCGCCTGCGGCCGCGTGCATGACGCCGAAGCGGCACTGCGCGCGATCCGCGCCGGCGCCAAGGATTTCCTGCCATTGCCGCCGGATGCGGAACTGATCGCGGCGATGCTCTCGGCGGTCTCGGGCCATGCCGATGCGCCGGTGGTGCAGGACCCGGGCATGCGCGCGCTGATGGAACGCGCCGCACAGGTCGCGCGCTCTGAGGCTTCGGTGCTGATCCTGGGCGAAAGCGGCACCGGCAAGGAGGTGATGGCGCGCGCGATCCATGCGCAGTCGCGCCGCGCACGCGGTGCCTTTGTGGCGCTCAACGTGGCCGCGCTGCCGGAAACGCTGCTGGAATCAGAGCTGTTCGGCCATGAGAAGGGCGCGTTCTCCGGCGCTGTCGCCACCCGCAAAGGAAAGTTCGAACAGGCCGATGGCGGCACGCTGCTGCTGGACGAAATCGGTGAGATGCAGCCGCATCTGCAAGCCAAGCTGCTGCGCACCCTGCAGGAGCGCGAGGTGGACCGCCTGGGTGGTGGCGCGCCGATCAAGGTCAATGTGCGCATCCTGGCGGCTACGCATCGCGACCTGGCGGCCGAGGTGCGCGCCGGCCGCTTCCGCGAGGATTTGTTCTTCCGCCTCAACGTCGTCTCGCTGTCGATCCCGCCGCTGCGCGAGCGGCCGGCCGATGTGCTGCCCTTGGCGGCGCATTTCGCGCGCCGCTACGCGCAGGTGAATGGCCTGCCGGAGCGCCTGCTGCACCCCGCGGCTGAGGCGCTGCTGCTGGGCCATGCCTGGCCTGGCAATGTGCGCGAGCTGGAAAACACCATCCACCGCGCCGTGCTGCTGGCCGATGGCCGCGACATCAGCGCCGACGCCATTGAGCTCGCGCCCGCTTCACCCTTCCGCGCGGTGGTGGAGGCCGCGGCACCTGCCGCGGCGCCGCGCATCGGCGCCAACCCGATCGCCGCCTTGGTCGGCCGCCGCATGGAGGAAGTGGAGCGCGACCTGATCCTTGAAACGCTTGGGCGCTGCCTGGGCAACCGCACGCGCGCGGCCGAAATTCTTGGCATCTCCATCCGCACCTTGCGCAACAAGCTGTCCGAATATCGCGGCCAGGGTGTCTCGGTGCCGCCGGCCGCGAGCCAGCTCGCACCTGGTGAAATGCTCCCAGGATGAAAGGCATGGCCCTTCCAGCCTGGATGATCCGCGCCCGCCCGGGTTCCGAGGCCGCGCTGGTGGCTGGCGTCATGCTGGTGCTCATCATCCTTGTGGTGCCGCTGCCGGCCTTCCTGCTGGATGCGGCGCTGGCGATGAACATCACGGTGTCGGTGCTGGTGCTGATGGTGGCGCTGATGCTCACGCGGCCGCTGGAATTCGCCTCCTTCCCGCAGATCCTGCTGATCACCACCCTGTTCCGCCTCGGCCTGAACGTCGCCACCACGCGCGCCATCCTCGCCGACGGGCATGAAGGCCCTACGGCAGCGGGCGATATCGTCGCCACTTTCGGGCGATACCTGATGCAGGGCGACATCGTGGTCGGCATGATCGTCTTCGCCATCCTGCTGATCGTGAACCATGTTGTGGTCAGCAAGGGCGCGGGCCGCGTGGCCGAAGTCTCTGCGCGCTTCCACCTGGATGCGATGCCGGGCAAGCAGATGGCGATCGATGCCGAGCTGAATGCCGGCGCGATCGATGAGGCTGAAGCCAAGCGCCGCCGCCGCGACCTGGAAGAAGAAAGCTCCTTCCACGGCTCCATGGATGGTGCATCCAAATTCGTGAAGGGCGATGCCATCGCCGGCCTGATCAGCACCTTCATCAACCTGCTGGGCGGCTTTGCCATTGGCACCATCCGCCACGGCATGCCGCTGGCCGAGGCGGTCGAGACCTATTCCATCCTGACCGTGGGCGATGGGCTGGTCGGGCAGATTCCCGCGCTGCTGGTCAGCGTCGCCGCCGCCATCGTGGTCACCAAGGCCGCGCGCCCGGAGCGCGCCGACCAGCAGATGGCGAAGGAACTGGGTGGCTGGAAACCGCTGGCTGTCGCGTCGGGTGCTTCGGTGATCATGGGCGTGCTGCCGGGCATGCCCTTCCTGCCCTTCATGGCGCTTGCCGGCGTGACCGGCACCGCCGCCTGGTTCGCGCGCGCCGCCGGCACCACACCCGCAGCGGAAGCACCGCCACCGGCTGCCTCGGATGCCGAA